>JAQSYS010000075.1 GCA_029256005.1 Sedimentibacter sp. | reverse complement strand
TATTAAGCTGTTTTCTTAACTTTATTTTCTTTTCCTAAATTATCATTTTGCCCTATGCCAACAATTGTTGTGATAAACATTACTACTAGCATTGCATATGCATAAAATACATACGGAGTAATGTCAGAAGCTACTAAAGGCGCACTGCTATCAGCTGCAAATCCTAAAGTATAAATAATAGCAGGAGTCCAAGGCAGACTGTAAACAAATGTATTAGACTGAGCATCAAGTAAGTTAGCAATTCTATATGGGCTTATGTTATGCTTTTTACCTAAAGGCTTAGCAAATGATGCACCTACAGCTAATATAGCAGGAGCATTTAACCCCATCAATGCAGATAATATAATAACCATAGCTGATATTGTAAGTTCAGCGCCAATTCTTGTATCTGTAACCTTATTCAAAGCATTTAGTAACTTAATGTCTCCTTGTCCTTTTCTCATTACTGAAATTGAACCAAAAAGCAATAATGCTAATATAATTACCTGAATCATGTTGCTTAATCCTGAATAAACAATTCCGCCAATAGTACGGTCTAAGCCTTGACCATAAACAGTCAACAAAGCTGGTTTTGTAGCATTAACAACATCAATTTGAACAAGATCGAATAAACCAGCTGCTACACCAGTAGCGGCTCCTACAACGGAACCTATAATAGTTGCAATAATTATATCACCGGTTTTAACAGCAACAATTATAGTTGCAATAACTGGAATAAACATAAACAATGTGTTTGGATTGTATTGAATAACTTCAGTTACAGCTCCAGTAGACACTTTTCCGGGACTAAAAATTAAGATTCCAATAATCGTGATAATACCTGCAACAATTGCATACTTTAATCTTGATCTAACAACACCTGGTACATCTACTCCTTGCGAAGTAGCTGAACATATTGTAGTATCTGATACAGGAGCTAAGTTATCTCCAAATGCTCCACCTGAAATTATGGCACCTGCAACAAGCGGTGGATATGCACCAAGTGCAACAGCAGCTGGGTAAAGAACTCCCATACCTGCAGCAATTGTTCCGAAACCAGTACCTGTTGCAGTAGCAAATATGGCTGATGCAATAAATGTAATGATAGTAAACGTTGTGCTTCCCACTCCCATATTTGCAGCAATACCTGCAATTCCTAATGCTAAGCCTGAATCTCTCAATATTCTTGAGAAAACGCCAGCAAATAACCAGCAAACTACCGGAATAAGAGCTTCCTTGCTTGCCATACCATCGATTACTGCATTTGAAAAATCCTGCTTATTTTTAGCAAAGAAAAATCCTACTACTATTGCCATGAAAGCTGGTATCCAAAGAGCACCATCAGAAATAGATCCAAAAATAAAAGTTGTTGTTATAATTAATACCAAAAATACTAAGAATGGAATAAATGATATCCATTCACCACCGTAAAATTCCAATTTCTTTTCATTGGCTTCCATAAAAACCTCCATAATATTTATAAGTTACATATATAGTAGCAAAAGTTGTGCCAAACTAATTCATATAAATTATGTTGATTTGATGCCAAAAAAAATAAAAGGTGCTTAGAAAATATTTTCACATGGAAAAATTTTTCATAGCACTTTTTTTCCTCTTTTTTATATCATTGATATTCTTTCAGATCATATTCCACTATTTTATTAAAAAGTTGTCTTCTGCTGATGTCCATTACTTTAGCAGCATGTGTGATGTTGTTATTGCAGTTTTTTAAGACCTCTTTAATATATTTTACTTCAAAATCTTTTTTAGCTTCCTTATAACTGCCTAAATTGTTAATACATTCTATAGTATCTTTATCAACGCTTGTTATTTTTGTATTGTTTAATATATCACCACTTAATGTATTACTCCTTGATAATACAACTAATCTTTCAATAATATTGTTAAGTTCTCGTATATTACCAGGGTAATTATAGTTTAACAGCTGTCGTTTTGTATTTTCTTCGATATCTGTTATACCCTTTCCCATTTCTTTATTATATCTGTTTAATAAAAAATAAATTAAATCATCAATATCTTCTTTTCTTTGTCGCAAGGGAGGAATCTTAATTTCAATTGTATTAATTCTAAACAGCAAATCCTCTCTGAATTTACCATCAGCAACAGCTTTTTTTAAATCTTTATTGGTGGCGGATAACAATCTAAAGTCAATATTCAAAAGCTTATTAGAACCGATTCGCTCTATTTGTTTTGTTTCAAGAACTCTAAGAAGCTTAACTTGAGTAGCTTCTTCCATATCACCTATTTCATCTAAAAACACCGTACCTTCGTTAGCTGCTTCAAGATGCCCAATTCTAGCTGTTGAAGCTCCTGTAAATGCTCCCTTTTCATGTCCAAACAACTCTGATTCAATTAAAGTTGCAGAAAAATATCCACAATTTATTGGAACAAAGGGTTTATTTGACCTATTGCTCCTATCGTGAATCATTTGAGCTACAATTTCTTTTCCAACCCCAGATTCTCCTGTTATTAGTACATTTGAATTGCTTTCTGCAACTCTTTCAACCATTTCGTAAACACTCTGCATCTGTTTGTTCTTACTAGTATAAAGATATCTGCTGTTCTTTATGCTTTTGTTAAATTCATTAACATTTTGAAGAGAAAAAATTTTATGAACCTTCTCAATTTCCATTATCAGCTCTTCTGGATTATGGCTTTTAATAAAGTATCCAAATGCACCAAGTTTCATTGCTTGAACAGCAGTCTCAACGCTTCCGTATCCAGTAACCATTATTAACTCTATGTTTTTATTGTATTTTTCCTTTACTCTTTTTAAAAATTCAACACCATCTATACCAGGCATCATTATGTCACTGATTATTAACGGATAAAACTCTTTTTCCATTAAAACAGATGCTTCTTCAGCAGAAGTAGCAACAGCTATTTCATATCCCTTCTTAGTCAATAACATTCTATATGTTTCTCTGTAATCAGCGTCATCATCAACTATTAAAATTTTAAATAAGCCTGTCATTAATTATTATTCCTTTCTAAAGGTATAGTTATCACAAATGTTGTTCCTTCGCCTACCCTGCTTTTCACTTCAATTTTTCCGCTTAATTTTTCAACTTCTGAATACACAATAAATAATCCAAGTCCTGTGCCTTTTCCCAATTCCTTTGTTGTGAAAAAAGGATTAAATATATTGCTTATATCGTGTTCTTCTATTCCGCATCCATTATCTTCGCAAATAATAGTAAAAATACCATCTTCAACACATGTTTTTAATTTTAGGACTCCACCATTGCTCATTGCATCTATTGAATTTGAGATTAAATTTAATATGATATGTTCCACACCTTCAACATTTAATTGAATAGGCTCTTTTAAATTACTCTCAACATTTACAACAATTTTATATTTGTTGATAGCTTCATTATGAATTTCAATTAATCTTTCAATCAATTGATTTATATCTGTCATTTTCTCAGTCTTGCTTGAAAATCTTGAAAAACTTAAAATATTATCAATGATTTTGCTCGCTCTCCTAACAGCTACATCTATAAAATCCAAAGATTTATATGCTGAATCATCAAATTTATCATTAATTCTTAATAGATAGCTTTGTGTCCTTATTATCCCAAGGGGATTTCTTATTTCATGAGCTAAACCGGCTGCCAATTGACCTACTGCAACCATCTTATTAGTTTGAAGTATTTTATTTCGATTTATTTTATCTAAAGTAATATTTTTAATTGTAATGAGTATTGTTTTGCTTACATTTTTTAAAGGCTGAAAATTCATTTCATATACATCATTTCCAACCATAACTTCCTTAATAACCTTCTTATTTTGTTTACATACCTCATCAATCAAGCAGTCAGAGCAGGAATTGCAGAATTTACTCAAATACTCTTTACAATTATTATCATTTAACGTTAGCTTGGTACTTTTAACATAATCATCAAAACACTTATTAACTTTAAAAACATTTTTATCATCGTCAACAACTAACATAAATTCAGAAATACCATCAAATATTATCTGCAGTTCATTTCTGCTGTTTTCTAATTCATTTGTTCTGCTTTTAACTAATCTTTGTAATGAAAGATTATTAAAAATTATTAAAACAAGTATACCCACTGCAACTATAGATGTTGCCACAAATGCTATTATCATTGTTTTAATTGTTTCAGATGAGTTTTTATTGTCAATCAAAGGGGTAGATATTCCAAACCATTTTTGCTGCACTTTTTCCAGTTGTCCTTTGTTTTTTAGCTGAGATATTGCCTTGTTTAAGATTTCAACTAATTCCGGCTTATCCTTAGCAACTCCAAAAACAACTTCTTGTTCATAAAGAATTACATTATTATATTTTGGATTAAGATTTTCATTTCTTTCCACCAGCAAAAAAGTTATTATTGGCTCGTCCCCTATAACTGCATCAACATTACCGTCTAAAAATAGTTCAAGCCCTTCTTCTACATTATGGGTATATATTAATTCAACACCAGGATAATTCTCCAATAAATAACTGTTGGCATAGTCGCCTAATTCAGTTGCAACCTTCATTTCTTTAATATCTTCTAAATTAAAATTAGCATCAGATTCTGTTAATAAAACAGTTCGAAGATTATATATGGAGTTAGTAAATAAGTAATCTTGACTTCTTTCCTTATTTATAAACATATCACAAATTTGCGTTCGACCTTCCTTTAATGAAAGCAATGCATCATCCCACTGCATTGGAACAGTTTGAATATCAACACCAAGTTCCAGTGATAACTGATTTACAAGATCAATAACTACTCCTTTATACTGGTTGTCTATTTCATCAACAAAACGCAAGGGTGGCGCATTATCATTAGCGGCATAAATAATAGCTTCCTGATCTTTAAGCCATTTTATTTCATCTTCAGTTAAATACTTTATATTGTAATTATTAAGAAAAACTTGGGTTATCATTATAAGTATAAAAAAAACAATAATATATACACTTCTTTTCATATGATATTACTCCAACATTATTAATGTATTTTATAAATCCACAATTTTAAGTTAACATAAAAATCTATTTCTATCAATAATTAATAAATTAATTTAACAACTCTTTATAAGGTCATAATAAAAAAAGAGCACCTTAGCGCTCTATTTATCCTTGAAGTCCAAATCCATATGAACAATACCGCAAACATCCTCCACAGGGAGTGAAAATGACAAGCCTCTTCCTTCTTTATTGAGACCTACTTCATTTCTTATTGCGTGCATTATTTGTTTTTTATCTTCTCTTCTTGCTAATATGAGTATTACATCTTTTTCTGGCTGTATTGAAATTCCGAAAAACTTTTCGGCCTCATGTACTCCTGCTCCTCTTGCATGTAAAACAGTTCCGCCTGTTGCACCTGCCGTTCTTGCAGCATCCATTACAACATCATCAAAACCTCTGTTAACAACTGTAATTATTAAATCAAACATTTTATAATCATCTAATTTTTCTGACATCATCTCATTCCTTTCTTCCATTGAACAAACTGCAGATAAAATCTAATGAAAGGGCACTGTCAACGCTGTTCACAGGAATTGTAAAAGCTATTCCATGACCAGGTTCCTTTAAATTCATTTTATCATTTAAATTATTCATTATATTGCGGACATTTTCTTCCTGTAAAATACTTAAAATCAAATCCTTTTCTGTCTGCCCTAGTCCGAGATAATCAAGTATTTCTGATTTAGCTGTACCCTTGCCTAAAAGAATCATGTTGTACAAAACATTGTTTTCTCTAAGCATTTCCGCAACCTTTTCACCTTTTCCTCTATCAACTATAGTTATCAACAGTCTTATTTTCTGTTGCGAACATCTTTCTTCCATTACTCAGCACCTCCTTCAAAATCAATGATTTCTGAGTCTGTTCCCGATTCTTCGATTATTTGTTCTTCAACACGCTCATTTAATTTAATTTTTATATTATAAACAACACCAAGTATTTGTATTGTGATTAGCGGGGTCATAGCAACCATTGCAACAAGGCCGAATGCGTCAGTCAAAATATTTCCGCCTGCAGATTCAGCAGCACCCATCGCAAACGGAAGCATAAATGTAGCTGTCATAGGTCCTGAAGCAACTCCACCTGAATCAAAAGCAATACCTGTAAAAATAGGCGGAACGAAAAATGTTAAAATCAATGCAATAGAATAGCCGGGTACTATAAAGTACCAAATGCTTATGCCTTTTAAAACTCTTATCATTGCTATACCAATGGATACTGCAACCCCCAACGATAAGGAAATTAACATTGCTTTTTTTGAAATTGCACCTCCTGTAACATCCTCAACTTGTTTATTGAGTACATGAACTGCAGGTTCTGCGGCTACAATGAAAAATCCCATTACCATACCTATGGGTATTAATACCCAATTATTATCCAATGAACCCAATGACTGACCTAAATAACTTCCTGCTGGTAAAAACCCTACATTAACGCCGGTTAGAAATATTACTAGCCCGATGTATGTATATATAACACCAACTGACATTTTAATCAACTGGCTTTTCGGCAATTTTAAAAATATTGTTTGAAATATTACAAATGCTACTACTATTGGAGATAAGGCAAGTGCAACTTCTTTGAAAAATTCCGGTAATATACGTAAAATAACATTTATGGCTTCACTTAAGCTTTCGACATCTGTTAGTACTACATCTGTATAGCTTCCTGAAGAATTATATAATAAACCAAGCAATAAAACAGCTAATATTGGTCCCACAGAGCAAAGAGCTACAAGTCCGAAACTATCATCATGGGCGCTTTTTCCTCCTCGAACAGAAGCCACACCAAGCCCCAATGCCATTATGAACGGAACCGTGATAGGACCTGTCGTAACACCTCCTGAATCGAAGGCAACCGGGACAAAATCATTTGGTGTAAAATAAGCAAGAATAAAAATAAACGCATAAAGTATAAAAAGCATATAAGACAGCTTAATTTGAAAAACAATGCGCAATATTGCTAATACTAAAAATACTCCTACACCCAATGCTACCATACCGATTATTACTGCATCAGGAATTGAAGGGACCTGACCAGCCAAAACCTGTAAGTCCGGTTCTGCCACCGTAATCATAAAGCCCATCAAGAAACTTATAACAATCAAGATAAACAATTTTCGGGACTTTGTAAGCTCAGCTCCTATCCTCTCGCCCATTGGCATCATTGACATATCTGCACCGAGAGTAAATAAACCCATTCCCAAAATAAGCATTATTACTCCAATACCAAACAGCATAAACATTCCTTTTGGCATTGGTGCTAATGTAAAATTAAGAATAAAAACTATAATGGATATAGGTAGTACTGAGGATATAGATTCTTTTACTTTTTCAACAAGATTTCTATTCAAATATCTTCCTCCTTTATTTAAAATTTATAAAAACGAAAGTATCTTCTTAATATTCATTGTATAATAAATAAACAAGGCAGTCAAATGTTTTATTTTGTAATCCATAATATATTATTTATGTCGTTTCG
>JAQSYS010000074.1 GCA_029256005.1 Sedimentibacter sp. | reverse complement strand
AAAAGAAGGCTTTGTGGTTCTTCCTTCAGGAGAGCAAAGTGATATTTATATAATAAATACTTGCGCTGTAACAAAAGAAAGCGAAAGAAAATCAAGACAGTTTATTAATAAGGCCAAACGTTTAAATCCTGATGCTTTAGTTGTAGCAGTGGGATGTAGTGTACAGCTTAATGGTGAAAGATTAAACAAGGAAACAGATGTTGACATAATTATTGGGACAAAGCATAAAGGTAATATAGGAAAACTCATTAGAGAAAAATTAAATGATGTATTACATCAATCTGAAATAGAGGAATTTTATGGCAGAGAGGACTTTGAAGAATTAAAAATAAGTACAGTACATGATAAAACCCGTGCCAATATAAAAATCCAGGACGGTTGCAGTCAATATTGTTCATATTGTATAATTCCATATGTCAGAGGTCCTATCAGAAGCAGAAAGCATGACGATATTGTAGAAGAAATAAAAAAGGTTGCAGCTAATGGCTATAAGGAAATTGTGTTAAATGGAATACACATATCATCATATGGCAAGGATATTCAAGAAAATGATGCCTTAATACGATTGATTGAAGCCATAAATGAAATAGAAGGTATTGAAAGAATCAGACTTGGTTCATTGGAGCCAAAGCTTATTACCGAGGACTTTATTGAGAGATATGCTAAGCTTGACAAGGTGTGTGACCATTTTCATCTATCACTTCAAAGCGGAAGTGATACAGTTTTGATGCGCATGAACAGAAAATATACAACAGAAGAGTATAGAAACAATGTGGGAATAATCAGAAAATATATGCCGGAAGCAGGAATAACAACAGATATTATAGTAGGCTTCCCAGGAGAAACTGAGCATGAGTTCAAAGAAACTCTTGAATTCGTTAAGGATATCATGTTTTCCAGAATACATGTGTTTAAATATTCTGTTAGAGAAGGAACTAAGGCAGCGGAAATGACTGATCAGGTTATTGATTCAATTAAAACAGAAAGAAGTAAGATTTTAATTGACCTGGGAGACAGTATATCCAAAGGATTTATGAAACAATTCATTGGTAAAACAATGCCAGTTTTAATAGAAACTAAAAAAAAGGAAAATTTATTTGAAGGTTATACTACAAACTACTTGAAAGTTTTGCAGAAAAGTGATATTAATATTAAAAACCATATAGTAGACGTCTGCATTAAAAACGTAAGGAACGATTATTTATCGGGCGAATAATATACTATTGTTAATTATAGGGGAGAGGTGAAAAACGTGAGCTGCATATTTTGCCAAATTGCAAATAAGGAAATTCCATCAAATTTTGTGTATGAAACTGAAAATTTAGTAGCCTTTAGAGATTTAAATCCTCAGGCTCCTGTACATATTTTAGTTGTACCTAAAATGCATATTACATCTATGAATGAAATTAATTCAGAAAACTCAAGCGTTATAGCTGAAATATTTGAAGCTGTTAGCATTATAGCTAAACAGGAAGGCATTAAAGAATCAGGATACAGAGTTATCAGCAATTGCGGTGATGACGGATGTCAATCTGTAAAGCATCTGCATTTCCACATAATTGGTGGAAAAAAATTGTCAGAAACTTTATCATAAATTTCTTGCATTTACTTATTCTATGGTATATAATAACTAAGTGCTATTTCAAACTCGCTGGTGTCTAGGACATACAGTAGTAGAAGACGAGGGGAGGGTAGCAAAATGACAGAGGTAAAGGTTAGAGAAAACGAGTCCATCGATAACGCTCTCAGAAGATTTAAAAGACAATGTGCACTAACAGGTGTTATGTCAGAAGTTAGAAAAAGAGAGCACTACGAAAAGCCAAGCGTAAAGCGTAAAAAGAAAGCTGAAGCGGCTCGTAGAAAGAAAAATAAAAAAGCAAGATAAGAGGTGAAAACATGCCTTTAAAAGAGAAGCTCATGGCTGATATGAAAGAAGCTATGAAATCTAAGAACAAAGTCACTAAAGATGTTGTTACTATGGTAAGAGCAGCTATAAAACAAAAAGAAGTTGATGAACGTGTTGAATTAGTTGATGCTGATATAATTGATATAATAGCAAAGCAAATTAAACAGAAAAAAGATTCAATTTCAGACTTTGAAAAAGGCAATAGACAAGATCTTATAGATCTTACCAACGAAGAAATCAAAATACTATTGGAATATTTACCGCCTCAACTGTCAGATGAAGAGCTTGAATCTATTGTTCAAAAAGCAGTAGAACAAACAGGCGCTCAGACTAAAAAAGATTTGGGCAAACTGATGGCTCTCATAATGCCTCAAGTTAAAGGCAAAGCTGACGGTAAACATGTAAATGAAATTGTGGCTAAATATATAAAATAGTTTAAAAATTCCGGGTAACCGGGATTTTTTTTTATGTATTTTTATATCTATGCTTACTTCCTCTAATTAATCTATATAAAAATAATAATGATTCCATGTAGAAAGGTATATTAGTAAAAGTACTTTCTGTGTTATATCATAGAGTTACGATATACAGCATAATTTATTATACAAGGTAAATCTATTACTTAATTAATTTTGTTAAGACAACTTTAAATAAAGGAGGTATGTATGGGAAAGTTCAACAATATTAGGAGCAAGCTGGCAGATGATTTAGAAATTCCAAATAATGCAATGACAGATAATTTTGATTTAAGAATGCACGGAAATAAAAAAGTGATTATAGAGAACCATTTAGGAATAAGTAATTATGAAAATGATGAAGTTGGGATAAAGACTGTAGAGAACAATATTTTGATAAAAGGATCAAAATTTAAAATAGAAGAAATAAATAGCTATAAGGTTATCATTAAGGGAAATATTGATGAAATATTATTTTTAAAGAAGGAGTAAATATGCTTATATTTAAGTTGATGTCTTTATTGAAAGGATATGTTGTAATCCGCTTGAAGTCGGCTAACTACGAAAAAATTCTAAATTTACTCCAAAGAAAAGGTATAAGGATGTGGGATATTGAAAAAAATGAGCAAGGTATAAAACTTAAAATGTCCTACGAAGATTACGTTAAATACGAAGAAATTATCAAAGAAACAAAATTGGAGACTGTCAACAAGAAAGGTTTTGCGTTTAAACTTGGAAAATTGAAAGTACGCAAAGGCTTTGTGGCAGGCTTGTTTATTTTATTGGTAAGTTTATACGTTTTATCATCATTGGTATGGAATGTGCAGGTAATTGGTACAAACAATGCAACCGCAGTAAATATTGTTAAGATTCTGAAAGAAAATAATATTACAATGCCTGTATCACATTCAAGTTTAAAACCTAAGAAAATTGAAACAATGCTTTATAACAACTTTGACAAATTTAAATTTGTTGAAGTTTATATTGAAGGTTCAAAATTAATTATATTTGTAAAGGAAAAAGAGCCGGAAAAAGCAGAAATTAAAAGTAATGAGCCTTCTAGCATTATTTCAAATAAAAATGCCATAATAAATAAGGTAATTGCTAAAAGTGGGCAGCCTGTTGTCAAGGAAGGTGATGTGGTATACGAAGGTCAGACATTGGTAATGGGAATGGTTAAAAGCAAGACTTCAGAAGAATTTATGATGGTGCCTTCAGAGGGAACTATTTATGGCAAAACATATTATAATTTTGAAATGAAGGAAAATAAGCTGCAAGATTTTGAAATTGCTACAAATAAGAGTAAAAATGTTTATTTCTTGCAAATTAGTGGTAACAGTATTAAAATAGTAGGTGACAAAGATCCATTTAAAAATTATAATTATAGAGAGATAACTGTTAAAATTCCTATAATTTCAAAATTAACTGATATTGCACTGATAAAAGGCACATACTATGAACAGATTATAAAAACAGTAGAAATAGATGTAAATACAGCCAAAAATAAAATGCAGGTAAATCTGTATGATGATTTAGTCAAAAGGTGTAGCGATGATGCTAAAGTGTTAAACTCCTCCTTGAATTTTTCGGAGGATGACAATTATTATTACTTAAGAGCACAAATAGAGGTTATTGAAGACATAGGTGAAAAGGTTAGATTAACTATGCCGGAAGTCAATAAAGATGAAACTAAAACAGAATAATTATGGAGGATTAATGGAATTACACGAAGAAAACATTTTAATGGCAAATGAAGATAATTTGGTTAAATTGTTAGGTATTCACGATAAAAATATCAAGGTAATTAAAAGCTATTTTGATGTAAATATACTCATAAGAGACGGTGTAATCAAGGTAACTGGAGATAAACCAAAGGCTGAAGCAGTTGTTAAAATAATAAAAGATATGATAAATGTGATTGACTCTGAAGGAGAACTGACAGATCAGAAGGTAGTCTACCTGATTGAATCCAACAAGTCAAATTATAGCATAGATTATAATGAAATATTAAAGGATGTAATTGTAACTACTTCATCAGGAAGAGTTATAAAGCCAAAAACAATTGGTCAAAAAAGATATATGGATTTGATAAGTTCAAAGGACATTACATTTGGAATAGGTCCTGCCGGAACTGGTAAAACTTACCTTGCTGTTGCTGCCGCTGTCAATGCTTTTAGAAAAAAAGAAGTTGAAAGAATAATATTAACAAGACCAGCTGTTGAAGCTGGAGAAAAACTTGGGTTTTTGCCCGGTGATTTGCAGGATAAGGTTGACCCTTATTTAAGACCTTTGTACGATGCACTATTTGAAATCATGGGACCTGAAAATTATTTAAAGAATGTTGAAAAACAGTTGATAGAGGTTGCACCTCTCGCTTATATGAGAGGTCGTACACTTGATTCTTCCTTTATTATTCTGGATGAAGCACAAAATACTACCAATGAACAAATGAAGATGTTTCTGACTCGACTTGGCTATGGTTCCAAAGCAGTAATTACTGGAGATATAACTCAAATAGACCTTCCTGGTGAAAAAAAATCCGGTCTAAAAACTGTATCGAAAATTTTAAAGGATGTTGAAGATATAGGTTTCATGTATTTCCAAACAACTGATGTAGTCAGACATAAGCTAGTTCAAGATATAATTAAAGCATATGAGAGGTATGAGGGCGAAAAATGATTGATGTGTTATTCGATGACAGGCAAGACATAATGGAAATTACTGAAAATAACATGAAAGCAATTGAAAAAGCAATAGAAACTGTACTTGACTCCGAGGATAAACAAGGAGATTTTGAAGTAAGTGTATCGTTTGTTACAAATGACGAAATAAAGATACTTAACAGAGAATACAGAAATGTGGATTCAGAAACAGATGTACTGTCTTTTCCGATGGATGAAGACGAATTTGACGGCATAATACTCCTTGGTGATATTGTGCTTTCCACTCAGAAAATAATCGAACAAGCTAATGATTATGAGCATAGCTTAGAAAGAGAAATGCTTTATCTTACCGTACACAGCATGCTTCACTTAGTAGGTTATGATCATATGAATTCTGAAGATAAAGAAGAGATGCGTTCAAAAGAAAAAGAAATAATGAAAAAACTTCAAATATTTAAATAAGGATATCCTGATGAAAAAAATTCTAATTAGCGTTTTATTTGCAATTATGGCATTAATGGCTTCCTGTAGCAAGGAAGCATCTATACCTCCGCAGACTGCTGAAGTAGCGCAGCCTACAGATGAGGAAAAAGAAATAATTGGATTAGAAGAAATAGAAGATCAAGAAGAGTTAGAAAATGATGACGCCAATAAAATAATCTCACCTCTGGACGGACTTAAGTACTATCCAGAAGATCTTAACAAAAGACCTGTTGCTGTATCAATTGACAACCATCCTGATGCAAGATGGCAAGCAGGATTGCAGGACGCTGAGATAATATATGAATTTCAGGTTGAGTATCCATATACAAGGTACCTAGCTGTATTTTTAGCGAAGGAGCCTGAACGAATTGGACCTGTTAGAAGCGCAAGACCATACATAATTTATTATGCAATGGAGAATGACGGTATATTCGTTCATGTAGGAGGAAGTGAGGATGCATTTGCTGAAATTAAGCGGCTTGGTGTAGCAGAGGTAGACGGCCTTTATTCCGGAGCAATGTGGCGATACAATGAAACTGACAAATTTGCACCACATAATATGTACACTACTTTAAAGTCTATAAGAGACGAATCACAAATAAAAGGATACAGAACTGAAGGAAATTTCGAAAAATACAGTTTCAATGAAAAAAGCATTAAACTCTCTATAAAAAATGATGTTTCATCCGCTAAAAAAATCAGTATTATATATAATAAGGAAAATACTACTGATTATATTTTTGATAAGGATAATAGATATTATTACCGCTTTAAAGACAAAGAAAAGCACCTGGATGAATTAGATAGAGAACAGCTCAAAGCTAAGAATATAATAGCATTAGAGGCTCCTAAGAGCGTCCTGGACAATGCAGGAAGACTTTATATGGAAACTATAGGAACAGGAAGAGGAATTTATTACACTGAAGGAGAAGCATGTGAAATAACTTGGAAGAAGGATTCGGAAAAAAGCAGGACAAAATTTTATATACAAAATGATGAACTTTTATTAAATCCGGGAAACACATGGATTCAAATAGTTGACAGCTTAAGCTGTATAACATCGGAATAAAAGAAAGGTGGAAATATGGAAGATAAATTATTAATAAAAATAGCTATAGAAGCAAGGGAAAAATCTTACAGTCCTTATTCGAAATTTAAGGTTGGAGCTGCTGTTTACACTAAAAGCGGAAAAGTATTTACAGGCTGCAATATTGAGTCAGCATCCTACACGCCGACAATATGTGCTGAAAGAGTTGCATTTTCAAAATGTATTTCTGAAGGTTATAAGGATATTGAAAAAATTGCTGTTGTAGGAAGCGATGTAAAAACATCATTTCCATGTGGCGTTTGCAGACAGTTCATGGTTGAATTCGGCAAGGACATAAAAGTAATTTGTGCTAAGAATATTGACTCATATGAAATATATACATTAAATGAACTTCTCCCAAACAGCTTTGGGCCGGAAGATCTAGATAACTAAAGAAAAGAGGAATATATGTTTAAATCAGGATTCGTAACAATTATAGGAAGACCAAATGTAGGCAAGTCAACATTGATGAACTCTATGATAGGAGAGAAAATTTCAATAATGTCTGATAAGCCTCAAACAACAAGAAATAAAATAAGAACTGTATATACTGATGACCAGGCTCAAATAATATTTTTAGATACACCTGGTATTCATAAACCGAAAAATCAACTGGGCGAATTTATGAACTATGAGGTTGATTCTGCATTGGATGAAATGGATGTAATCATAATGCTTACTGACGAGTTCAATAAAATCGGACCAGGTGATGAATTCATAATAGAGAAAATAAAGGATATAAAAGCAAAAAAGGTACTTGTCATTAACAAAATTGACAAGTTTGACCAGGAATCTGCTATGAGAATGGCACAAGAATTCAGCAAATATAATGTATTTGATGATATACTGCCTATGTCCGCACTAAATAATTTAGGTGTAGATTCATTGATACAGTTAATAATCAAATATTTAAAACCGGGACCTATGTACTTTCCTTCAGACTTCATAACTGACAGACCAGAACGATTTGTTGTTTCTGAAATAATCAGAGAAAA
>JAQSYS010000073.1 GCA_029256005.1 Sedimentibacter sp. | reverse complement strand
TTGTTTGTACCTGATATAATTCGCATAGTTACCTCTTAATTGAAAACTATAGTTTCATCTTTAAACAAATTTAATATTTCAGTTTTTAAATTTTTATAGCCATTGCCTTCGAGTCGTGGGTTATCCATTAAAATCTTTTTAGATATATGATGAACGTTTTGTACTATATCTACATCATTAACAATGTTTTGAATTTCATACTTAGAAAGTCCATGCTGCTGTGTCCCGAAAAAGTCACCGGGTCCTCTTAATTTTAAGTCTTCTTCAGCAATAATAAAACCATTGTTTGTATTTTTTAGTATTTTCATTCTGTCAGCTGACTTTTTTGATTTACTTTCATTAACCAAAATACAATACGACTGGAATTTACCTCTTCCTACTCTTCCCCTCAATTGATGAAGCTGAGCAAGACCAAATCTTTCAGCGTTTAGCACAAGCATTATTGTTGAATTGGGAACATTTACTCCGACTTCAATAACAGTTGTAGAAACAAGTACATTTATTTTTCCCTCATAAAATTGATTTATAACCTGTTCTTTTTCTGTATTTTTCATTTTTCCATGAAGAAGTCCAAGCTTGTAGTTTGAAAAATATGTACTTTTCAGCTCTTCGAATATTTTAGTTGCTGAATCGAGCTCTAGATTTTCTGACTCTTCAACTAACGGAGCAACTATATATGCCTGCCTTCCTTCATCAACTTGCTTCTTAATAAATTCATATGCTTCTTCCTTATTGCTTCCTTTTACAATATTTGTAATTGTTTTTTGTCTACCAGGAGGCATTTCATCAATTATTGATATATCAAGATCTCCGTACAGCATTAAAGCTAGTGTTCTAGGTATAGGTGTTGCTGTCATTATTAAAATATCAGGATTATTACCTTTGTTAGATAGTCTTCCTCTTTGTCTTACTCCAAAACGATGCTGCTCATCAGTTATTACAAGACCTATTTTATTAAATTCCACATTGTCCTCAATTAAGGCATGTGTTCCAATAATAATATCTATTTTTCCATTTTTAAGCTTTTCTAATATTTCTTTTTTTTCTTTTTGTTTAGTTGACCCTGATAGAAATGAAACATTAACGTGAATATCAGCTAATGACAAATATTCCTTTATGGTTTCATAATGCTGCATCGCCAATATTTCAGTGGGAGCCATCATAGAAGCCTGATAGCCTGAATCTATTGCAGCTAGAAGCGCGTAAATTGCTACCACAGTCTTTCCTGAGCCAACATCACCTTGCACCAATCTGTTCATTGGTTTTTGTAAACTCATATCTTTTTTTATTTCGTCAATAACATTTAACTGAGCACCCGTAAGTTTGTACGGTATTGAATTTATAAGCCTATCAGGCATGTTGAAAATTTTAATTTCATTACCGGGCAATTTGCTTCTCAAACTACTTTTTATAGCAGTAAGACCAAGTTGCATAATCAAAAGTTTTTCATATGCAATGGTTTTTTTACTTAAAGAATAAATTTTTCCATTTTCCGGAAAATGCATATTTTTAATTGCATTTTTTCGTGGAATAAGCTTGTATTCAGAAGATATTGAATCAGGAAGTACATTTTCTATTTTATTAAAATAATCTTCCAATGCTGTTTTCATTATCTTTGTTAGTTCATTGTTTGTTAATCCATATGTAAGTCCATATATAGGTGTTATTTTATTAGCCTTCCAGTCTTTTTGACAATGCTCGATATCTGGATTTGTCATTTCAAATTTACCATAGTTAGCTTTTACATCTCCAAATACATAATACATTTCATCTTCAACAAGCTTATCGAATAAAAATTCCTGATTAAAAAAAGTCAATGTAATAAAGCCTGTCTCATCCTTACCTATTGCTTTAATAATGGACATATTCTTTTTAATTTTTGATTTCTTAGGTTTTTCAAATATTTTAACCTTTAACAGGCATTTTAAATTGTCGCTTAGCTCATTTATCATTTTCACGGTTCTTCTATCTTCATACTTGACCGGAAAATAATTAAGCAAATCTTCAACTGTATACATATTCAATTTATTTAATTTGACTGCCCTGCTGGGACCAACGCCCTTCAAATATTGAATATTAATATCAAGCATAATCCACCCACATTTTAAATGTAATTAAATTAAAAGTAGAATTTGTGCATTGCACAAATTCTATCCTAATTGTTCATTGTTAATTGTTCAATATTTATTACTTATTTGCTATTTATTCTACTGAAATTATATAATAATATAGCGGCTGTCCACCATAGATTATTTCTACATCACAGTCTTCTGCTAGCTGTTCTACTTTTGTTTTTAATTCTTCAGCAATCTTTTTTTCAACTTTATCTCCATAAAACAATGTAATGAGGAAGCTGTCTTCATCAACCATTTGCTTTATAAGCTCTAATGTCTGCTCTTCAGGATTATCTCCATGTGTGATTATTTTACCTTCACTTAATGCGATAATTTCGTCCTTTTTAATTTCCATATCATTAAATACAGTATCTCTGACAGCATATGTTACCTGGCCTGTTTTAACTTCTTTAACGGCATCTGTCATTGCTTTTACATTATCTTCTACATTTTGATCTTCTTTAAATGCCAGCATAGCTGTAATACCCTGCGGTATACTTTTGCTTGGTATCACATGAAGGTCTCTATCTGAAATTTCCTTAGCTTGAGTTGCGGCTAGAATTATATTGCTGTTGTTTGGAAGGATTATTATATGATCTGCATTTATATCCTTTGCAGCTTCTAAAATATCTTCTGTACTTGGATTCATTGTCTGTCCGCCTGATACAAAAACATCAACATTCAAATCAGTAAATACCTTTTGAATTCCGTCTCCCATTCCAATTGACACAAAACCATATTTCTTCTTTTCTTGATTCTTTTTATTTGAATTTTTAAATCTTTCTCTAAACTGTTCTTTCATATTGTCAATTTTAATTTTATAAAGCTCTCCGAATTTAACGGCAATTGCCAAAATCTGACCTGGATTATTTGTATGTATGTGTGTCTTAATCAATTTTTCATCACCTACACACACTATTGAATCACCCTTGTCGTAAATTTTACTTAAAAATTCATCTGCGCTTTTTGTAGGGTTTTTAATAAAAAATTCTGTACAGTAGGTAAACACTATCTCATCTTCTGAAGAAAATCCCGCAAGTTCCTTTTCAGTTTCAATTACCTGTAGTTCTACCTTTTCCTGTTTTATTTCAACGCCCTTTAATACTGCCAGAGCTCCTTCTAAAAGGAATACAAGACCCTTACCACCGGCATCTACTACATCAGCTTGTTTAAGAACCTTAAGCATTTCAGGTGTACGTCTTAATGTATCTTTTGCTTGTTCTATCATACTTTCAAGGAATACAACCGTATCCTCATATTCTGTATATGTAGACATAGCTTTTTCTGCTGTTTCTCTCGCTACTGTGAGAATTGTTCCTTCAACTGGTCTCATTACTGCCTTATATGCTGTATCAGAGGCTGATTTAAATGATTCCGCTATTAACTTGCAGTCAATTTTAACTGCACCTTTGAGGCCTTTTGCCATACCTCTAAACAATTGTGATAATATTACACCAGAGTTTCCTCTTGCTCCCATGAGAGAACCATTTGCAGCAGCATCAGCTATCTGAGATATTGTGCTTTCTTGAAGGTTGTTGATTTCCTTCATTGCTGACTGAACAGTAAGGTTCATATTAGTACCGGTGTCTCCGTCAGGAACAGGAAATACATTTAGGGAGTCCACTATAGCCTTATTGTTTTCCAAGTTCACAGCGGCACCTAAAAGCATTTTTTTAAATGTAACATTATCTATATACTTAACTATCATTTTAGCCTCCTATTATTTTTGTACTCTGACACCTTGTACAAAAATATTCACATTCTCTACGTTTACACCGGAAAAAGTTTCTACGCTGTATTTAATCCTTGAAATAATGTTATCTGCTACAACAGATATTTTCACGCCGTATTGCAATACTATATATAAGTCTATATTAATTTTTTCATCAATCGTTGTAACTTTAATGCCTTTTGTAAGCTGTTCTCTTTTTAGAAGCTCAAATATTCCTTGGGTTGCATTCCTTGAAGCCATTCCTACAACGCCGTAGCATTCCATTGCAGCTAACCCTGCTAATGTTGCAAATACTTGATCATCTATAGTTACATTACCGTTTTCATTTGAAATATTAACTGACATATACTCCTCCTATATTTTAATTTCTTAAATATTATTTTAAAGTCAAGATTATTATAACCTTTTTGTCTAAAATTTACAAATAAAATATCAACCAACTGTTCGTCAGCCTTTGTATTTTTTATTATACTAATTAAAAATTAATATTGCAATATTTAAATTTTAATGGTAAAATTACTAAGTTAAATTGATGAGCAGATTCAGCTTATACAAATCGAAAATTAAAAACGTAATGTTTTAAATAAATGGGAGGTGTAAACATGGCTAAGTTTTGTGAAGTATGTGGAAAGGGAACTATATCAGGAAACAGTATATCACACTCTGATAGAAAAAATAGAAGAACATGGAAACCAAACGTAAGAAGAGTTACTGTTGTTGAAAATGGAGCTTCTGCAAGAAGATTTGTTTGTACAAGATGTTTAAGATCAAATAAAGTACAACGTGCCGTATAAGGCAATAATAAATAATGGCTTTGCCATTATTTTTTTTTATATTTTTTAAAGACATAAAAAAATCCTGACTTGAACTGCAAGTCAGTTTTTTTATGTCAAAGTAATCTGAAAAGAGTGCTTCCTAATATAACAAGAAGGATTCCTAAGACGAACATCCATATTTTTATTGGAAGAATCTGCACTATAATAATAGCTCCTATAACTGCTATCATAATACCAAGTATTTCAGTGAATTTTATTTTAGGACCACAAGGATTGCATTTCTTTCTATGTTTAAAATAATTCATAAATACCCCCCCAGAACGATTGCTGAACAATTGTAATTTCGATTTCTAATTTTCGAACATACCTTAATACATTCTATTCATCCATATTAAAAAAGATACACTGAATTTTTAAATTCAGTGTATCTTTTAACAATCATTCAGCTATTGTTTAGCAGTAGTTCTAGAATTCTGCATTTTTTGGAGTTCTTGGGAACGGAATGACGTCTCTTATGTTACCCATGCCTGTCAAATACATGATAAGTCTTTCAAAGCCAAGTCCATAACCTGAGTGTTTAACTCCGCCATATTTTCTAAGCTCAAGATACCACCACATTTCTTCCTTTGCAACTCCCATTTCATCCATACGCTTTTCTAGCATTTCAAGTCTTTCTTCTCTCTGGCTTCCGCCTATAAGCTCGCCTATACCAGGGACAAGAAGATCCATGGCTGCAACTGTATTGTTATCTTCATTCATGCGCATGTAAAATGCTTTGATATCCTTTGGATAATTTACGACAAATACAGGTTTTCCAAATATTTTTTCTGATAAATATCTTTCATGCTCTGTTTGAATGTCTGTTCCCCACTGAACAGGATAATCAAAGTTATCATTATTTTTCTTTAATATTTCTATTGCATCTGTGTAATCAATTCTTCCGAATTCAGAGTTTACAACATTGTTCAGCTTTTCAACAAGTCCTTTTTCAACAAAAGAATTGAAAAATTCAATTTCTTCCTTTGCATTTTCCATTACGTAAGAAATAACATACTTAACCATATCTTCAGCTAGCTGCATGTTGTCTGTCAAGTCCGCAAATGCAATTTCAGGCTCAATCATCCAAAATTCTGCAGCATGCCTTGTAGTATTGGAATTTTCAGCTCTGAATGTTGGGCCGAATGTATAAACATTTTTAAATGCAAGAGCAAATATTTCAGCTTCTAACTGTCCGCTTACTGTCAAATTAGCAGATTTTCCGAAAAAGTCTTGCGAATAATCTGTATGTCCATCTACCTTTTCAATATTGTCTAAGTCTAAAGCTGTTACTCTAAACATTTCGCCTGCACCCTCAGCATCACTTGCTGTTATGATTGGTGGATGTGCGTATACGAAACCTCTTTCATTAAAAAATTTATGTATTGCAAATGCTGCCAATGATCTTACTCTAAATACTGCTGAAAATGTGTTTGTTCTTGGTCTTAAATGAGCAATTGTTCGTAGATATTCAAGTGAATGTCTCTTTTTTTGGAGAGGATAGCTTGAATCTGATTCTGCTTCCATTCTTATTTCTGTTGCTTTAATTTCAAATGGTTGTTTTGCTTCAGGAGTCAATAATAATTTTCCTGTAACTGTTATAGCACTACCGGTTGAATATTTCTTTACCTCTTCAAAATTTTCTAAATTATTTTCAAATACTACCTGGACATTTCTCATATAGGTTCCGTCATTTAATTCTATAAACCCGAAATTTTTTGAATCTCTGATGGTTTTTATCCAGCCTTCAACAACCACAATGTTGTCACCGTACTTTTCCGGAGATTTAAACAAATCTCTCATATCAATTGCTTTCATGAATCCTCCTAATGTGTTAATCTTTAGAAACAAAGACTAATGCAGTTCCTTTCTTTAATAGAATTCTGCCTTCGCCCTGTATAATCTCATTGCTAATTAAAAAAGCAGTTCCTCTTTGCACTTGTACATTGTCAAGAGGATATTTGAATCCTTCCAATGTAAGTCCCTCTAATTTTTCGGTAACTGGCACCAATGAAACAAAATGATCCTTTTTATATTTAATTTTAATATCTGCATTATCTGATATTATACTTATGTAATTATTATTGTCAATCATCTGTAAATTAATTCCCTGACAGTGATATTTCTCAAGAAGCTGAATATTAGCAAGGGTATGATCAAGTCTGCTTCCTGATGCTCCAGTCAACACTATATCCTTATAACCCTTCTTAACGGCATTTTCAACAGCAAGTTCCATGTCTGTATAATCCTTTTCAGGTGGAAATGTAACAGTTTCAATGTTTAATTTTTTATAATAATCTAAAACAGAAGAATTTACTGAATCAAAGTCACCTAGTATCAAGTCGGGGCTAAGTTTAAGTTTTTCAGCCTTTTCCAACCCACCATCAGCACATATAACATACTCAACATTAATGTTTTCTATATATTTTTTTTCTATGTCGTTTCCGTTGCCTATTATTAAAGCTGCCATCTATTTCTCCATAATTTGTTTAAACTTCTTAGTTTCAACAACTACATCCTTTGCTTTGTAAATTGCCGAACCGGCAACAATTACATTTGCGCCCCAGTTAAGAACCTCCTCTAGGTTATCAGCTGTTACACCGCCATCTATTTCAATATCAATGTTTAAATTAAAATCTTTTATCATTTGATTTAATTC
Organism: Sedimentibacter sp.; assembly: GCA_029256005.1. Lineage (GTDB taxonomy): Bacteria > Bacillota > Clostridia > Tissierellales > Sedimentibacteraceae > Sedimentibacter. The sequence continues at coordinate 325 of JAQSYS010000073.1, read as the reverse complement.
TTCAAATTTATATTTTACATTTTTTATTAAACTTTGTCCTCCAAAACCCGGATTGACGCTCATAATTAAAACCATATCCACGTCTCTTATTATATCCTTTAATAAAGAAACTGGTGTAGCTGGATTTATAGAAACGCCTGCTTTAAGGCCAAATGACTTTATTTTTTGTATAGTCCTGTGTAAGTGAATGCATGATTCCTGATGAACTGTTATTATGTCTGCTCCTGCATTATAGAAATCCTCTATATATTTATCAGGATTTTCAATCATCAGATGCACATCAAAAGTAAGTTCAGTTATTTTTCTTAAACTTTTTACAACATCA
>JAQSYS010000072.1 GCA_029256005.1 Sedimentibacter sp. | reverse complement strand
TAAACCGTGATTCTATTATACAATCAATTTTATAAATTTAAAAGATAAACATAATTTTATTTAAGAATTAACTTCTGTGTTTTTTCTAAAGTTTTCCTTATATTCCTTTGCAAATTGCAGCACTCCTAATGAGTAATCACTTATAGCAGATTTACTATTTTCACTGTTTTTCATATATTCAATCAAACCCTGCTGGCCTCTGTTATAAGCAGTCAATGCCATATGGATATCATTGTTATATGAATTTAATAAGTATGATATTTGAGTGATAGTGAGCTTTAAGTTGTATCTTGTATCATAAAGCTTATCAGGATCATATACATACCCGAGATTTTCTGCAACTGGTCTGGCGGTATTTTCCATAAGCTGGCCTAGACCTCGCTCGCCGGCTGCGCCTTGTGCCTTAGGATTAAAATTGCTTTCTCTTTTTATAACACCAAGTACTATAAATGGATCTAAATTTTTATCCTTACATTCGTTGACAATAAACTCACAATCATCAATTTCAAGGCCTGTTAAGTTTTTAGTATATTCAATTAATTCTTTTTCTTGCAAATATGAACTTCTTAAATCATATATAAAAGCATCTCTTTTATTTACATCATTCTTGGTATGATAATTTGATAAATCCTCAGCCACTGCTGTCATGCTCAAATTTAACATCATAAAATATGACAGCATGCATATTATAAGAAGTATCGTCAAGTACTTTTCACGTTTCATTTCATCACCCCACATGTTTGTTATGTTATTTAATTATATTTTCACTTTATTTTCTGGTCAATGATGAAAGGTGACATGTATTGTTGAAATATGCATTGTATTGACGACTTAAGTCTATTTCATCGGAAATATTATCATTATTTCCCTAAACAAAAAAAGGAACTCTATTTGAGTTCCTACAATTATTCAGATATAGTTACATTACATTCTTTCTGGCGTTTCCATTCCTAAAAGCTCCATGCCCTTTTTAAGCACGTTATTAACTGTCTTTGTTAAAAGAAGTCTTGCTTTCTTAACTTCAATGTCCTCAACAACTATCGGACATTCATGATAAAAGCGGTTAAATTCCTGAGCTAGACTTACAATGTATCTTGTTATGAAGAATGGCTCATATTTGTCATGAGCTCCTAATACAGCTGCTTTAAATCCTTCAATCTTTTTGATAACATTGAATGCTTCTTTGTCAGTTAATATTGAATAATCAACATTATCATCAATTTCAACCTCTCCTTTGCGAAGAAGACTGCATGTTCTTGCATAAGTATATTGAACGTATGGACCTGTTTCACCTTCAAAGCTCAGTGTCTTATCCCATGAGAACATATAATCCTTGATTCTGTTGTTGAATAATTCCTGGAATATTACTGCTCCAATACCAACCTGCTTAGCAACCAGTTCCTTGTTTTCGAGATTTGTATTTCTTTCATTAATTATATCCATTGTTTTTTCAATTGCTTTATTTAAAACATCTTCAAGGAATACGACTCTGCCCTGACGAGTTGAAAGAACACCGTCCTCTAGACTTACTGTTCCAAACATAACATGAACACAGTCTTCAGCCCATTCATAACCCATAAGTTCTATTATTTTTCTCCATTGTTCAAAATGTAGCTTTTGAGGAGCTCCAACAACATATATATTTTTATAGAAATTATATGTTTTCTTTCTGTACATAGCAGCTGCTATGTCTCTTGTAACATACAATGTTGAGCCGTCACTTTTTTGAACGACTGCATCTGTTAAGCCATATTGTTGTAATTCAACAATTTTAGCTCCTTCTGAATCCTTCAAAAGACACTTATCCTCCAACTCCTCCATAACAAGTGGCATTTTGTCTGAATAGAAGCTTTCACCTGCATAGGAATCAAACTTAATGTTAAGCATGTCATAAACTCTGTTAAATTCTTTCAGGCTTACCTCTCTGAACCAAGTCCAAAGTCTATGAGCCTCTTCATTTCCAGTTTCTAATTCCTTGAACCAATATCTTGCTTCTTCTTTATATTCCGGATGTGTTTCAATTTCTTTGTTGTATCTTACATACAACTTCAATAATTCTTGAATAGGATTTTTTTCTATAGCTTCTACAATTTCAGGAGTTCCCCATTTTTTATATGCAGATATAAGCATTCCAAATTGAGTACCGTAATCTCCTAAATGATTTATTGTAATAGTGTTGTAGCCTAAATAATTAAATATTTTATAAATTGAGTTTCCAATTATTGTAGTTCTTATATGTCCTATGTGGAAAGGTTTAGCAATGTTAGGTGATGAAAATTCAACAATGACACTTTTCCCTTTACCTATATTGGTGCTTCCGTAATTTTCCTTTTCTTTAAATGCTTCCTTTAATATCTTTTCAACAAAATGCTTTTTATCCACAAAAAAGTTTACATATGGACCTGCACTTTCTATTCTTTCAAATTCTTCTATCGTTCCAAATTTTTCTGCTATTTCTGAAGCTATAACAGCAGGAGATTTTCTATATTTTTTCGCAAATTTAAAACAAGGTACAGCATAATCACCCATATCTTGACTTGGTGGTATCTCTATTAATGTTAGAGCCTCCTCCAAGGATAATTCATTTTCTACCTGAGTAAATAGTTCAGCAACCTTTATTTTAAAATCCATATCTATCCTCCATAGGTATTACCTTATATGTAATTTTTTAGTTATATTTTAGTAATGATATCACAGTGAAATTTCAATGTCAACCAAGAACAATTGATAATGCAATAGACTGGAAATATAAGTAGTACACAAATATTGAGCTATTGTTTTCAAATGTTCACCAATGATTACAAATCTAACTCTGTTTCTCCGTCACCCTGTGTAATATGCCACTTATCATGACCTGTAATTTCTTCCAATGTAACCTTATCAGAAAGAATGTTAGCAATCATCATATTATTTTTTGGAGGTTTTCTTGTAATCATAAATCCATTGCTTAAGAGAACCTTTTTATATTCACCATATAACCCAGTGCCTACCACAGCATATTCCAATTTATTGTCAAAGCAATATTTAGAAACTCCGTTTGCTAATGCCTTTATGTATCTTTCATTAGTAGGGTCAGTGAAAAATTCAACTGCAGAAGTCATCTTCGAACCGTTAGCAACTGAATTGTGCAAAACTGCAAATCCAATAACTTCATTATTTAACTTCGCAAGAATTGTAACATAATTAACATCTGGTCTATCGTTGTATCTATAATTGCAGTATCTGTAATCTCTAACCAGCATGACATTATATTTTGATTTATATTTGTCCCAGCATCCTTGAATACTTTCAGGAACTTTGTTAAGTATATCAAATTTTATTTCTTTGTCCATCTGAGCATTTAATTTATTTTTCATATATGTAGAGTAAATTGTATTGCCCAATGAAGCCAAAGGTCCTACTTTTATTCTTCTCTTTAAAATGTTAGTAATTAATATTGGCTTTACATACACTTCTTTTTCAAACAATGTAGGCCAATTAAATCTTTGGTATGCAGGATAACTTTGGTCGTTTGCAAGGCCGATTACAACATCAACACCGTCTTGAAGTCCTCTCTCACAGGAATTCAAAGTCATTTGTCTAAATATTCCTTGCTTCTTATAGTCAGGGTGAGTCATTGATTTAACTGAATGAGCAGTCAACAATACCTTCCCATTTACATACAGTTCATTTGGCAGAAGTCCGTCACAGCCTATAACCTTATCCCCTTCCTTTAATAAATACATCATGTTGCCTGATTTATTGTAAGGGTTTCTATCAAAAAGCCATTCGTACATTTCTTTTTTGCTGTTTGTATTTTCTCCAAAGGATATAACTGATAATTTTTCAAATGCATCAAAATCTCTGTCCATATCTAATCTGACTATTTCTCTTTCCATATAACCTCCGATTGTGTGGTTTTTTCTATTTTATGTAATTTATATTTTATTATAATATTTGTAGTATTAAAATGCAAAGTAATTTAATATTTTATTAAATATGGATAAATTAATTCATATTTGACAAACGTGTTTTGATTTATTATAATTAAATAGAATTTAAAAGAAAGGTAATAGTGGAATGATTAGATAATTTGCTTTTATTTATGTAAATGAAATATAAAATAATAACCCTTATGGGTTTATTTTGTGCATTATATAATGAGAGTGAATTAATTTCCATACCTTTAATATTTAATACTTTAATTTATATTATTGTTATTATTTTTGTTGGTATTAATTTTCTCTCTTAAGGAGGGATTTTTTTATGTCTATAATAAGTGTAAACAATTTAACATTTGGATACGAAGAAAGCTATGAGAATATTTTTGAAAACACAACCTTTGAAATAGATACCGATTGGAAATTGGGGTTTATAGGAAGAAATGGAAGAGGCAAGACAACATTTTTAAAGCTTCTCCTAGGAAAATACAATTACACAGGATCAATAACAGCTTCAACTAAATTTGATTATTTTCCTTTTAAAGTTGATCGCTGCTTTAATACACTTGAAGCAGCAAGGAATGCGATAGCTCCCTTTAGTGTTTGGGAAGCAGAAATGGATAAATGTATTGAAGCAAAATCAGAAGATTCTATGCTTAAGTATGGAGAGATTTTAGATTTATATGTTCTAAACGATGGTTATATCATAAATGAGCTTATTGAAAAGGAAATACGTAAGCTTGATGTCAATGTTGACGTATTGACACGTCCGTTTGATACTCTAAGCAATGGTGAAAGAACTAAAGTAATGCTTGCAGCATTATTTTTAAAAAAGAATAACTTTCTTCTGATTGACGAACCCACAAACCATTTAGACATTGATGGAAGAAATTGCGTGGCTGATTATTTGAATTCAAAGAAAGGATTTATTCTAGTTTCCCACGACAGGCATTTTCTTGACTCAACTGTTGACCATATACTTTCAATAAACAAATGCAACATTGAAGTACAAAAGGGGAATTTTTCAAGTTGGCAGGAAAATAAAAATCTACAGGACAATTATGAAATTAATCAAAATGAAAAGCTTAAAAAGGAAATAAACCAATTAGAAGAATCATTCCGACGCACGGCTGGCTGGAGCGACAAGATTGAAAAATCCAAAATTGGTGAGCATTCACCTGATAGAGGTTTTATCGGACACAAGGCTGCTAAAATGATGAAAAGAGCTAAATCAATAGAACTCCGTAAGGAAAATTCCATTGAAGAAAAGAAAAAGCTTCTAAAAAATATAGAAAAGTATGATTCATTAAAGGTTATTCCTAAATTGTATCATAAGAGCTCTCTTGTTAACATTGATGGTTTATCTGTCAACTACGGAGCTAGAAATATTCTTAACAATGTGAGTTTTACGGTGAACCAGGGTGACAGAATTGCATTAAGGGGGAAAAATGGTTCCGGGAAATCAACAGTTTTAAAGATACTGACATCTGAGAGCAAGAATTATGAGGGCAATGTGAATATTGGAAGTAATTTAAATATATCATATGTTCCTCAGGACACATCCTTTTTATGCGGAAGCTTCCAGGATTTCATTATCAATGAAAATATTGATGAAAGCATATTTAGAACACTACTTGCAAAGCTTGATATGGATTCAGAGGATTTCTCAAAAAACTTACAAGAATTAAGTGAAGGTCAGAAAAAGAAGGTACTGATTGCAAAGAGTCTTTCTCAAAGTGCTCATATTTATATATGGGATGAACCATTAAACTTTATAGATGTTTATTCAAGAATTCAAATTGAAGAGCTCATTAAGGCCTTTGAACCAACAATGATTTTTGTTGAGCATGATATTATGTTCAATGAAAATATAGCAACAAAAGTTATTGATTTGTGATATGGATTTTAACTATCAAAAGATAAAAAAAACCCGCTAGGGTTTTTTTTATTTAAATGTCACAATCGTTACTCCATCTCCGCCTTCATTAAATGCTCCAAGCCTTGAATCTTTAACATGTTTATGTCTTTTCAAGAATTGAGTGACTCCCTCACGAAGTATTCCCATTCCTTTTCCGTGAATTACCTGGATTTCATTTAAATTTGACATGAACGCATCATCAAGATATTTATCCAATTCAAGCAGTGCTTCATCAAGATTTAGTCCCCTCAAATCTATTACAGGATTTATTGATGAGGTTTTCAGCTTTATCATCCTTGAGGTGTTTGTTTTTTGCTTTTCTATTTCTTCTGATTTTATTTTTACTAAATCAGATTTTTTCACCTTCATTTTCAAAAGCCCAATTTGAACCATTACAGTCTGAGAATTTTCTGCATCAGAAATTACATGCCCTTTTTGATTCAAACTTCTTACCATTACAGCATCTCCGTTAGCAAGCGGAGTCTCTTCATCATAATTATCATCTTTGAAAATTTGATCTGCATATTGATTTTCTTCAAATTCCTTAGTTTTATCATTAAGGTTCTGTCTTAGCTCATTTAGACGTCGAACTTTATCCTTATCCATATCAACATTTAGCTTTCTTAATTCTTTAATGATTTCTGACGATTCCTTCTTTGCATTTTCAATAATCTTTCTTGCTTCATAGTTTGCTTCATTAACCATCTGCTCACTTTTTTCAAGTGACTTTCTTTCCTTTGCTAAGAAGCTGGAATGCTTTTTCTGACTTTCTTCATTTATTCTGTCAATTTCACGCTTCTTTTCTTCAATATAAATTCGTCTTTCTTCAATTTGCTTTAAAGCATCCTCAAATTCAACCTTGTCAGTTTCAATTGTTTGTTTAGCTCTATCAATTATTTCTTGGCTAAGTCCTATTTTTTTGGATATTTCAAATGCATTAGATTTGCCCGGAACTCCTATTAATAGCTTATATGTGGGACTCAGCGTTTCTACATTGAATTCCACACTTCCGTTTATTACACCTTTAGTTGTCAAAGCATATAGCTTTAGCTCACTGTAATGTGTTGTGGCAGCAGTGATTATTTTTTTGTCATGAAGAGTGTCAAGAATAGCTATGGCAAGTGCTGCTCCTTCTGTAGGGTCAGTTCCTGCTCCTAATTCATCAAAAAGCACAAATGACTTTTCATCAACTTGTTTCATAATTTTAACAATATTAGTCATATGAGATGAAAATGTACTGAGACTTTGCTCAATGCTCTGCTCATCACCTATATCTGCATATACTGCGCTAAATACTGATACTTCAGTGCCATATTCTGCAGGAAGGTGCAAACCGGCCATCCCCATCAATGTAAACAATCCTAGTGTTTTTAAAGAAACAGTTTTTCCTCCGGTATTTGGTCCTGTTATGATTAATGTTGTAAAATCATCACCAAGGTAAGCATCAATTGGGACGACAACCTTAGGATCAATTAATGGATGTCTTCCCTTTTTTATTCGTATATAACCTTTGTTGTTTAAATTTGGCTCAATTCCGTTGATGCTTATAGCATATTTCCCCTTTGCAAATATAAAATCAAGCAAGGTTAATGTTTCTTGGTTTGAAAGCATTTCATCTGCAATCTCTCCGATCATGCCGCTTAGTTCCAAAAGTATTCTTTCTACTTCTTTTTTTTCTTGAACCCTTAAATCAGAAATTTCATTTGTCATTTCCACAATTGCAATTGGCTCTATAAACAATGTTGAACCAGTTGAACTCTGATCGTGGATAATACCTTTCACCATGCTTCTGTATTCCTTTCGTACAGGAATTACATATCTGTCATTTCTCATGGTAACTAAATCTTCCTGTAAGTATTTCTGAATTGTTGATGAACTTACAATTTGATTTATTTTATTTTT
>JAQSYS010000071.1 GCA_029256005.1 Sedimentibacter sp. | reverse complement strand
GCATATGAGCTTTCTAAAAAGTTAAATGTTGATATGCCTATAGTAAATGCAATGTATGATGTGCTGGAAAACAATGCAGATGTTAAAGAAACAGTCAATAAGTTAATGCTTAGAGATAAAAAGGAAGAAAAACTATAGTTTTTTATTAATTGACATAGTCAAAAAATAGATGTATAATTCTAACAATTGAATATATAGTATTTTGGTAACATTTGTTTTAATAGGGAAAACAGTAAAAACTGTTACAGCCCCCGCTACTGTGAAAGGTGATAACACTCTAAACCACTGTGCTTGAGCATGGGAAGGTGAGCGTTAGATGAACCGAAAGTCAGGAGACCTGCCAGGATATGTATTTGTAGATTTTCGGGAGGAACTTCTAAAATAATCAAATGATATTAAAGTATATTATTTATTGTTATTTATCAATCTTCTGAGAAATCAGAAGATTTTTTTATATCCTTTTTTACTAATATAAACAGTTTTACAAAATCATTAGTTAATATGAATTGATAAGCTGTTAAATTATGAGGTGTTTATGGAAGATTATGTTATTAAGAACGGAAAAAAATTGAGGTGCGGATTCACAACAGGTACTTGCGCGACAGCTGCAGCAACTGCCGCTGCCCTGATGATATTTACCGGAAAGCCTGTTGATAAAGTTTCTGTTAAATTACCTAAAAATAAAATGTTAATTATTGACATAGAAGAACCATATTTTGATGTTCATGGAGTAAGGTGCTGTGTAAAAAAAGACAGTGGAGATGATCCTGATTCAACAGACGGAATTTTAATATATGCAGATGTTAGTCTTGATGATTCAGGAAAAATTCACATAGATGGAGGAAAAGGGGTTGGAAGAGTTACGCAAAAAGGTCTCGACTGTCCGATCGGAGGTCCTGCTATTAATTCAGTCCCTCGAAAAATGATAACTGAAAATGTACAAAGAATATGTGAGGAATATGGTTACAAGGATGGAGTAAGTATCATAATTTCTGTACCGGAAGGTGAAGAAAGAGCTAAAAAAACTTTCAATTCGCAACTTGGTATTGTTGGTGGTATTTCAATAATCGGGACTACAGGTATAGTTGAACCAATGAGTGAAAAAGCATTAATTGATAGTTTGAAAATTGAAATGCAGGTAATTAAGGAAAAAGGATTCAATAAGCTATTAGCTTTTCCAGGCAATTACGCGGAGAGGTTTATTGATAATAATTTGGGGATACGCGGTGAAAACAGTTTAAAGTTCAGCAATTACCTTGGCGAAGTTTTAGATTTTGCTTTAGAGCTGGATTTTAAAGAAATATTAATAGTTGGACATGTTGGAAAGATGGTGAAAGTAGCCGGAGGGATGATGAACACTCATTCCTCCAATGGAGACTTTAGGATGGAGGTTTTTGGTTGCTATGCAGGACTGTTTGGTGGAAGTAGCATTGTTTCAGAAATATTGTCCAGCGTTACTACAGAAAATGTGATTGACATTTTAAGAAGAGAAAGAATAGAAAAGCAGGTTATTCAGAAGGTAACTGAAAGAGCTCTTTATTACATTAATAGAAGGGTTGGTAATAACATAAAAACAAAGTTAATAATTTATTCAAATAATCATGGGATTTTAAATTAAAAGGAGATAGAAATGGTACATTTTGTTGGAGCAGGGCCTGGAGCAGTAGATTTAATAACCTTGAGAGGATATAAGCTTTTATCTGAAGCCGATGTAATAATATATGCAGGTTCTTTAGTCAATAAAGAACAGTTAAACTATGCAAAAAAAGGAGCTGAAATATACAACAGTGCTCACATGACTTTAGAAGAAGTTATAGAGGTTGTAAAAAGAGCAGAAAAAGAAAACAAAGTAACAGTAAGACTGCATACTGGTGATTCAAGCATATACGGTGCAATAAGAGAGCAAATAGATGTTTTAAAATCGCTTAATATACAATATGACGTGGTGCCGGGTGTTAGTTCATTTTGCGGTGCTGCTGCGTCATTAAATGCTGAATATACATTACCCAATGTGAGTCAATCTGTAATTATAACCCGTATGGAAGGAAGAACACCTGTTCCTGAAAGAGAGAGCATACGATCATTCGCAGCACACAAATCAACCATGGTTTTATTTTTAAGTTCAGGATTAACAGAGAAATTGTCAAAAGAACTGATTGCAGGTGGTTATGAAAAGGATACGCCTGTTGCTGTGGTTTATAAAGCAACATGGCCTGATGAAAAAATATATAGATGTACCATTGAAAGCCTGCCTCAAACAATGAAGGACAACAACATAACTAAGACAGCATTAATTTTAGTTGGAAACTTTCTTGGTAATGAGTATGAAAGAAGTGATTTGTATAACCCTAAGTTTACACATGAATTCAGAGAGGGGATTAATTAATGTATGTGTGTATTTTTGGAGGAACAACTGAAGGGCGTCTGCTGGCTGAATTTTTGAGTGGCTTTAATGTGAAAACTGATATTTATATTGCTACTGAATATGGTGAACAGTTTATTAAAAAACAAAACAATGTAATTGTTCATCAAAAAAGGTTAGGCAAAGAGCAAATGATTGAATTATTTCAACAAATGAAATTTGACTGTGTTATTGATGCAACTCATCCCTTTGCAAAAATTGTTTCGAAAAATGCTAAGGAAGCAGCAGAATACTGCTATATAAAATATTACAGAATTGTAAGAGAAATAGATAAAAGTGGATATGGCATATATTTTGAACGTATAGAAGATATTATAAGTTATTTGAATCAAACAGATGGAAATATATTACTTACTACAGGCAGCAAAGACTTAGACCAATTTGTTGGTGTTAAAAATTATGATGAAAGATTATTTGTTAGGATTCTTCCTATGGAAAATTCATTAAAGAGAGCGATTGAGCTAGGTTATTCAAAAAAAAATATAATCTGCATGCAAGGCCCTTTCAGTGAAGAGCTTAATATAGCAATGATAAATTCTGTTGGTGCTAAATTTCTTATAACAAAGGAAAGTGCATCAACTGGAGGATTTGATGAAAAGGTTAAAGCATGCAATAAAACAAATACACAGTGCCTCGTATTAAAAAAACCTGAGGAAGAAGGCTGTACATTGGAAAAATTTAAACAAATAATAAGGGGAAGCATATGAAGAAGGTTTTTATTATTGGACTGGGTATTGGAGATTTAAGCTATATGCATAATAAAGCATCAAAAACAATAGAATCATGTGATTGTTTAGTAGGTGCTAAGAGAATGCTTAAAGATTTTATAAATTTGAATAAACATATTTATGAAAGCTCAAATGCTGAAGATATATGTGAATATATATTTCAAGGAGACAATAATAATTATGGAATTCTTGTTTCCGGAGATTCAGGTTTTTATAGCTTATCTAAAAAAATTACTGAGCTATTGATAAAAAAAGAGGAAATTCAGGTAGAAAATATTCCGGCAGTCAGCTCACTTCAATATTTCGCATCAAAACTAAATTTGTCCTGGGATAATATAAAACATGTCAGTGCTCATGGTAGAAATCTTAACATTATATCCAATGTTATTTTCAATAAAAAAACATTTATTCTTACTTCTAGCGATTTTAGACCTAACAACATCAGTGAAATTCTAACAAGCAAAGGATTAGGTTACTTGAAGGTGAGCGTTGGTGAAAATCTATCTTATGTAAATGAAAAGATAGTGGAGGATGAAGCGTCTGCCATTGCTAAAATGAAGTTTGATGGTCTTGCAGTTATGATTGTACATAATGATGATTTCATATCTTTAGATGAAGGTTTGCGTTCGATTAAAGATGAAGAATTTATAACAGGCAAGGCTCCAATGACTAAAAGCGAAGTAAGGACAGTAAGTATTGGAAAGCTACATTTGAAAAGTGATTACACAGTCTATGATATTGGTGCTGGAACGGGGTCTGTATCAATTGAAGTAGCTTTGAAATTATATAATGGTACGTTGTATGCAATAGAAAAAGATTTGGAAGCAGTGGCATTGATAGAAAAAAATATCGAGAAGTTTAAAACTTACAATATTGAGATTATAAATGGCTTTGCCCCTGAATCGATAAAAGAACTTCCAAATCCTGATGCTTGCTTTATAGGTGGAAGCAGTGGAAACATGGATGAAATAATAAATGCTGTTTTAAAAAAGAACCCTCATGTTAATGTAGTTATAAACACGATTTCACTACAAAGTTTAAATGAAGCTATAAATTGTATTGAGAAGTATAAGTTTAAAAATGTGGAAATTGTAAGTGTTTCAGTAGCTAAATCAAAAAAAACGGGGAAATATGACCTTATGATAGGTCAGAACCCCATTTATATAATCAGTGGAAAAGGAAGTGGTGTTCTGTGAAATCAAATGCACCTAGAATCATAATTTCAGCAATTAGCAGCAATAGTGGAAAAACAACTGTAACGTCAGCAGTTTTAAAAGCTTTTAAGTCGAGAGGTAATAAGGTTGCTTCTTTCAAAGCGGGTCCGGATTATATTGATCCAATGTTTCATTCAAGGATTATAAAAATTCCTTCTAGAAACCTAGATAAATTTATGATTGGTGAAAATAATTGCAGATATATACTTGGAAAAAACAGTATAAATAGGGATATTTCAGTTATTGAAGGTGTTATGGGATATTATGACGGTATAGGTACTGATACTTCCTGCAGCACCTATGAGCTAGCAACAGTTTTAAATAGCCCTGTGGTATTAGTCATAAATCCAAGCAGTATGGCTGCATCAGTAGGTGCAATAATCCATGGATTTATAAACTTTAGAGAAAATAGCAACATTAAAGGAGTAATTTTAAACAATGTATCTGATGCAATGTTTGGATATTATAAAAATATTATTGAAATAAATACAGATGTTAAAGTCTACGGTTACATGCCGAAATTAGCAAACTGCAGACTTGAAAGCAGGCACCTTGGTCTTGTGACAGCAGAAGAAATAGGAAATCTTGAATCTATAATAGAGGAATTAGGCGAACAGGCGTTAAAGACAATTGACTTAGAAGGCTTATACGAGTTGGCGACAAGCTCGGATTCCATAGAATATGATGAACCAAACATAAATTACATAGGAAAAACAAAAATCGCTGTTGCTTATGATAAAGCATTTTGCTTTTATTATGAGGATAATTTGGACATACTTGCACAAATGGGTGCAGAGATAGTTAAATTCAGTCCTATTGAGGATGAAGTGCTACCTAAAGGCATTGGTGGGTTATATATTGGAGGAGGTTACCCGGAATTATACATGGATGAACTTTCCGGAAACAAGTCAATGCTTGATGACATAAAGAAAAAAGTTACCGATGAACTTCCAACTTTTGCAGAATGCGGTGGTTATATGTATTTAATGAACAGCTTTACTGATAAACAAGGTAAGCTATACAGTCTTGTTGGAGCAATAGAAGGAAACAGCTTCATGACAGATTCTCTTAAAAGATTTGGATACATTACTTTGACTAGTCAAAATAATAATTTGATGTGTAAAGCTGGAGAATCAATAAACGGTCATGAATTTCATTATTCTGACAGTAATAATATAGGAGAAGCCTTTTTAGCTGTAAAGCCAGAATCGAAAAGAAGCTGGAATGCCGTAATAGCAGATGAAGCAAAGTTCATGGGATATCCACATTTAAATTTTATGGGAAATATTAAGTTTGCAGAAAACTTTATAAAGAAATCATCTGAATACTTTAAGTCAAATTTTGATATAGATAAAAAATAAAAAAAGGATAAAATATGAAAATTGATATATATGCATTTTCAAGCAATGGTGCTAGATTATGCGACAAATTAATAGAAAAATTAAAAGATCATGAAGCTAGTGCTTTTGTTCCTGAAAGATATGCGGGAGCTGCAAAGTTTGTTAAAATACGTGAAGAAAATTTGTACAAGTCTGCAGAAAAATCATTTAAAAATGCAGACAGCATAATATTTGTGTGCTCTGCAGGAATAGCAGTAAGAGCCATAGCTCCTTTTGTTAAAAGCAAAAAGAATGATCCTGCTGTAATATGCATGGATGAAAGAGGAATCAATGTTATCTCTCTTTTAAGTGGACATATAGGTGGTGCTAACAAGCTTACATTAAAAATTGCAGAGATTGTAGGGGGTAATCCCATTATTACAACTGCTACGGACGTGAATGGAAAATTTGCAGTTGATGAATGGGCACATAACAGCAATCTTCACATTATGAGCTTAAAGAGAGCCAGAGACATAGCTGCTGATATATTGGACAATAAAATGATAGGCTTTGAATCTGATTATAAGGTGAATGGAAACTTGCCCGTGGAAATAGATTTAGATGAAAAAGAAATAGGAATATGTGTAAGTCTAGATTCAAACAAATCACCTTTTAAAAATACATTGAATCTAATTCCTAAGATTGTATCTGTTGGCGTAGGTTGCAGAAAAGGAACAGACTTTAATGATGTTTATTCATCAATAAAAGAAGTTTTAGAAAGAAACAATATATCACATTTTGCCATTAATTCTATAAATTCAATTGATTTAAAAAAGGAAGAAGGAGCTATCAAGAGGACTGCTGAGGTTTATAAAGTTCCGTTTCATACATACTCAAAGTATGACCTTAGCAAAATACAAGGAAAGTTTTCAAATTCTGATTTTGTAAAAAAAATTACCGGAGTAGATACTGTATGTGAAAGAGCTGCAATTATGGGCAGCAAATCAAAAAGATTAATTATAAATAAAACTGTTGTTAATTCAGTTACAGTTGCTGCAGCGATTGATGACTACGAAGTCAAATTTTAACAATGCCAGTCACGGGGACGGTTCACGTATCTTTTATGGAGGAGAAGAATGGAAAATATCAAATTTGTAGAGCCACATAATATTGAAAAAAGAAGTTTTCAAATAATACAGGAAGAAATGGGAGCAATAAAGCTTGAAAAAGAAATAGAACCCATAGTAAAAAGAGTCATACATACATCAGCAGATTTTGATTATTTAAATAATATGTGCTTTTCTAAAAATGCTGTTAAGAAAGCTAAAGAAGTTTTAAAAAACGGAGCAACCATAATTACTGACACAAACATGGCCTATTCAGGAATTAATAAAAAAGCAGCAGCCAAATACGGAGTAAACATAAAATGCTTTATGGCTGATGAAGATGTTGCTAAAGAAGCTATAGAGCGAGGAGAAACAAGAGCAGCTGTTTCTATGGAGAGAGCATCCAGAATAGAAGGTCCTACAATATTTGCCATAGGCAACGCTCCAACAGCATTAATAAAGCTTTATGAAATGATAAAGTCTGGGATATTTAGTCCTGATGTTATTATCGGAGTTCCTGTAGGGTTTGTAAATGTAGTTGAAGCAAAGGAACTGATAATGAGTTTAGAAAATGTGGAGTATATTGTTGCAAAAGGCAGAAAGGGAGGCAGCAATATTGCTGCGGCCATATGTAATGCTTTGTTGTACAACATTCAATAATATAAAAATCAAAGGAGAATTTATGTTCTACGGTATCGGAGTAGGTGTAGGAAATAGCCTAGCAGTAACAAAGAAGGCAATTGATGTAATATGTGCATTGGATATTTTGTATGTTCCCACTGCTAAAAAAACAGAAAATTACAGCATTGCCCACGCTATTGTAAAGGATTATATTAGTGAAGAAACTGCAGTAAAAAGCAGGCACTTTCCAATGAATTATAATTCAGAAGAACTTCAACAGGCTTGGAGTGAAATTGCTTCTGAAATAATTCACGATGTATCAAACGGTAAAGATGTAGGTTTTATAACTAT
>JAQSYS010000070.1 GCA_029256005.1 Sedimentibacter sp. | reverse complement strand
AGAATCGGCTATTGTCTCCACTATATCATACATGTTAGAAATATTACCAACTTCTAATTTCGTTTTAATTTCAAAGAAATCTAAACATGTTCCACATGAAACAATTTTAACTCCTGCATTTTCCATCTTCTTTAAATCTTCAATAGATTCAGAACCAGCAGTAGTTAGTTTAACACCTGAATTCAAAAATATTAAGAAATTCGGATATGGTTTTGTTTCAGATAATGTATATAGAAAACCTTTCATTAGAATTTTGCCCAAGTCATCTGAACCCTTTCCTAACTTATCTGAACCTATTACGAAACCCTTTTTTTCAGGTCTATCTCTGCTAATACTATCTGCAATTGCATTTTCAACAGATATATCACAAGAGTTCATTCCTTCTTTATTGAGATATATATATATTCCTTCATTTTTTTCTTCAACAGCCGTTACATATTGTAATTTGTTAGCAAATTTTAAAACATTTTCTCTGGATGTTTCATTATCCACTATTACAGTTATTTCATTTTCGCCTGCATCTACTTCTTTCTTTGTCATTATGACAGGCTGTGGACATAACTTTCCTCTGGCATCAACAATTCTCATTTATTTTATTTCTCCTTAATTTTTATAAAACCCTTTATATGAAAGGTAATTTAGTATTATGTTATTGTCGTAAAATATTTTGCTAGATTCTGAATCTAAAACAGCTTGTGCAATATTGCTATCCTGTAAGAATCCAATTAAAGGCGAACTTAGGGCAAATATTATGTACATTACTATCACACTTTTTACTAATCCTGTTCCTGCTCCAAACATTCTGTTGGTTAAATTCAAAAGTGGTAACTTGAATATAACATTTATTAAATTTGATATCAAAACTAAAATCGCATAAATTACAAGAAAAGTTAATACAAAGCTAATAGATCTTATTAATATAATACTAATATTATCAACAAATACTGCAAAAGTATCTGTCTGAGCAACATCTCCTGTATTTATTATATTGCTCAATACATTTTTAAGCTCAGCTGGTATATTATTAGACTGTTCAAAGGATTCCATAAGTTTTTCTGATAATTTACTTTCAAAGAAATCATGAACCTTAACAAACAGCTTTGTATTGTTTAATAAAAAGTTTTCCGTCAAATAATAAAATCCCTTGCTAAGGAAAAATGCTATTATAACTCCCAAAGTATCAAACAAAGTCTTTATAAATCCCCTTCTGTAGCCTTGAAAACATGAATAGCCAACAAAAACAATAATCAAACCATCAATGTAGTTCATTGAATACCTCCTTTTATCCTTTGTAATCAGTTTATTGAATTTTACCTTTGACAAGCTTATCTTTAGATAAAATATGGATGTCATTGCCTTCTACTATAAAATCAGAAATATTTCCCTCTGTATCTTCATGTATCTTATCAGTTTTTAATCCATGAACCAAGTATATGCTATTTTCATTATAAACAAAAATCCTATCTTCGTAAATCTTTAATTTATTTATATCCGAAGGTGCCTTATGTACTCCGGTAACCTTTCCTTCGAAATTGTATGAAATAAGCTCTGAGGCAGAATCAATTTCATATAAGATGTAAATTTCCTGCTTATCTTTACTTATGTCATAGTCCAATATTTTATTATAAATACCATTCTTCCACATAAGTTTACCATTTGTATTGAAGTAATAAACATTATTTGTACCAACTACCACAACATTGTTGCTTATCACTTGTACTTTTATCAATATTTCATCTTTTATTTCATAGTTCCAAAGCTCAACATCATCCAGCAAATTGAAATAAATAGTGTTAATAATTGAGTCACTATCAAAGTTCATAGTAATAAGCGCATAACCCTCTGACCTGTCACTAATTGACACACCCGTAATATTATCCTCAAAGATTTTATTATCTACTATCACTTCATTATTACTATTTAATATATATAATGAATTTTTTCCTGTACTGTTCTTAACAATCATGTAAACTTTGTCATTTTCACGTGAAACATTTACCAAATCGCCTTGAATTTCAGATATTACAAACTTTTGATTACTATTATCAAGCACCTGTATTGTGTCTTCCATTTTTCTAAATACGTTGTTGTCTGTAACAAATACCTTTTTTGAAAATGACCCATCTTCATTTTGCCATAAAATATTGTTCTTGTAATCAAGGAATGTAATTTTTTGATTATTATAAGTTATAAGACCTCCATTAAAAAATTTATATTCTTCGAGAGTGTCTATCTTTGTTGACTGAATATCTTCTACATTATACACCTTCTTTTCATCTAATAATGTCAAAAATTCTTTTCCATATGTAAAAAATACAATTCCACCTATAATAATTAAAAAAATTATAAAAAAAGTAATAAATTTTTTCATATTTTACCCTGCTTTATGATTTACCATATTTTATCATTATCCCAAGCTACAAATATCTTGTTTCACACCAATATAATAAATACAATCAATATGTTATTTTTATTATATCAAATATATATGTATATTGCATTAGAATTTTATTAATACATTATAAAAGGAAAATTGCATGCAATTTTCCTTTTATAGATTAAACTCCTGAAATTTCATTTAATGCTTTTACTGCTGCAAATATATCTGTCTTTTTATTGAATGGACCTATTCCAAATCTTACTGCACCAATTTTTTCAGTACCAATTGTTTTATGTGCCAGCGGTGCACAATGAAGACCTGGTCTTACTGCTATATTATATTCAGTATCCAACTTGAAAGCAACCTCCGACGAGTCTAAGTCTAAAATATTGATTGGAACAACACCACATCTTAGATTAATATCTTCAGGGCCATATATTTCAATTTTAGGGTTCTTTCTTAGTTCCTTGATGAATATATCAAGAAGTTCTTTTTCGTGGCTGTAAATCGATTTTGTGCCCTTGCTTAAAATGTACTTTAGCCCCGCATTTAGTCCTGCTATACCCGGAAGATTATGTGTACCTGATTCTAATTTATCAGGATAGAAGTTTGGTTGAAACATGCTGCTTGATTCACTACCTGTTCCGCCTTCCTTCAGCTGTTTTATTTCTGTATCACAATTTATTAACAGCGCTCCAGTACCTTGTGGCCCAAGAAGTCCTTTATGCCCGGGTACTACCAATAAATCTATATTAAACTTCTTCATATCAATATCTAAAACACCTGCACTTTGCGACCCATCAACAAGATATAAAATGTTTTTTCTCTTACATAGTTGGCCAATTTCTTCAACAGGCATTATGGTACCAGTAAGATTTGAAACATGAGTGGTTACAACCAGCTTAGTATTGATTTTAATGTTTGCTTCAATTTCTTCAACATCTAAACTTCCATCTTTTGCACATTGAATAATTGTATTTTCAACTCCATGTTTTTCTAATTCCTTAATAGGACGCAATACTGAGTTATGTTCCATAGTTGTTGTGATAACATGATCTCCTGGATTCAAAACTCCTTTTATAGCTTGATTAAGTCCATCTGTTGCATTGAATGTGAATATAACCTTCATAGGGTCATCTAGGTTGAACAACTGTGCCATCAATTCTCTTGTTTCATATATAACTCTTGCCCCTTCAATTGCCATTGCATGGCTTCCTCTTCCTGGATTAGCGCCGTACTCAGTCATAGCGCGCATAACGCCTTGATAAACTGTCTTTGGCTTCGGGTATGTTGTTGCAGCATTATCTAAATATATCATTACATCACCTGCTATTATAGTTTTAATATATTATATGTTTGAATTTTGTCATTTGATAATAATTAATCATTCAGCAGTTTTATAAACAACCTTACCACTGCATATTGTGTATTTTACTTTTCCTGTAAGCTCCCAATTTATAAATGGAGAATTACTTGACTTAGAATAAAAATTATCAACAACCCATTTTTCTTCCGGGTCAAATATCAACAAGTCTGCTTTCAACCCCTCCTGAACCCTGCCTGTAGATAAACTATATAATTTTGCAGGATTTAGTGTCATTTTTTCTAACAATTCAATTAAAGTTAAATGTTTGTTTTTTACCAAGACGGTTATTCCCAATGCTAAAGCAGTTTCTAAACCTATAATTCCGCTTGGCGCTTTTAAAAATTCTCTTTCCTTTTCTTCAATACTGTGTGGCGCATGGTCGGTAGCAATTATATCAATGGTTCCATCCCTAAGTCCTTCAATTATTTTTAGTCGGTCCTCTTCAGTTCTTAATGGAGGATTCATTTTCGCATTTGTCTTAAATTTAAGCACAGCTTCCTCTGTCAAAGTAAAATGATGCGGTGATGCTTCTGCAGAAATATTAGCTCCCATTAATTTAGCAAATCTTATAATCTCAACAGCTCTGCCTGAACTGACATGTTGGATATTGACTCTTGCACCTGTTTCTATTGCTAAAACACAATCTCTTGCTATCATCACATCTTCAGCCGTCCGAAGTGCTCCATTAATATTCATTTCTGCTGATATAATTCCATGGTTAATGCCTGAATTATAAATCAAGCTTGGATCTTCTTCATGAAAGCTTATTGGTACGTTATACTTTATAGCCTCTTCCATAGCCTTTTTTGCAATAAATGAATCCATAATGGGAAAGCCATCATCAGTAAAACCAACGGCACCACAACTTTTCAATAATTTAAAATCAACTAATTCAGCACCCTTTAAATTCATTGTTACCGCTGCCGTTTGCAAAACATTAATAGGAGATTTTTTTGCTTCATTCAATATATACTCGATTGTTTCCTTGTTGTCAACTGTAGGCTTGGTATTAGCCATACATACAACAGTTGTATATCCTCCTCTAGCTGCAGCCATGGACCCTGTTTGAATATCTTCCTTATAAGTTTGCCCGGGGTCCCTAAAATGAACATGTACATCAATTAGACCAGGTGAAACTATTTTTCCTTTTGCATCAATAACTTCATCAATAGCTTCACAATGAATATTTTTCTCAATTCTTGCTATAAACTCACCATTTATGAGTATGTCAGTAACTTCATCTCTTTTTGATTCTGGGTCAATCAATCTTCCGTTTTTTATAAGTATCATATAATCACCTGTTAATTAAGTAAAAACAATAGTTTTTGCTTAATATTTTATACTAATTATATCACAAAAACATCATTATGAAAGAATTTTATTAACTATTGGTAATTGATTGCCTTTATGTTATTATGTATTTATTAAATCTCGGAGGTGTGTATGTTTAAGGCTGCAATATTTGATTTAGATGGAACATTGCTTGATTCAGTTGAAGACCTTGAAAAGGCATGCAATTATGCATTATCAAAATTTAATTTGCCACAAATCAATTCTCAAAAATATAAATTAATGCTTGGATATGGAAGGCGTAAAGTAATTGAGTCGATAATCAGTGAGTTTTTCGGCTATGATCAAGTTGATGTAACAGATAAATTTCTGGAATATTTTAATGAATATTATGATTCCCATATGTTTGATAATACCAAGCCTTTTAAAGGAATTATTGATATGTTAGATATTTTAAATAAAAATGAAGTAATTACAGCAGTATTATCTAACAAAACTCATGATAATACCATGAACCTCTGTAAAAAATATTTTTATGATAAAATAAAATATTCGTCAGGGCTTAAAGATAGTTTTAACGCTAAACCAGACCCTACTTCACTGTTAGCTATTATGGATTATTTGAACATAAAAAAAGAAGATTGCATTTATATTGGTGATACGGAAATAGATATTCAGGTAGCAAGAAATGCTGGAATTAAATCCTTAGGTGTATTATGGGGTTTTAGAACTCAAGCCATGTTAGAGCAGGAAAATGCAGATTTTATTGCATCAAACATCGATGAAATGATTGAAATTATATTAAATAAATAATAAAAATATGGGAGGTTCACCCTCCCATTTATTTTATTTACTTTTTTATTTATTTAATTTTTCAAGAAGTTTTTCAAATTCTTCTTCCTGTTCAACCATATATGAATCTCTCTTTACATAATGTGTATGAAGGAGTTTATGTGATAAATGGCTGTTTGGTTCCTTTAGAAACTCTTCATAAAGCTTAATAATCTCAGGATTTTTGTGAGACTTTCTGATTGGCAGAGATTTATCCAATTCATATAACGCGTTTGCTCTGTTAATCTTTGGATTTACATCAAGCCTAGCCTTTGCTGATACATGAGATTGACCTCCTCCATGTACACAGCCTCCAGGACATGCCATTACTTCAATGAAGTGATATTCTTTTTCTCCAGATTTAACTGATTCCAGCACCTTAGCAGCATTTGCTGTACCATGAGCTATCGCAATCTTAATTTCTGTGTCTTTTCCGTCGATTGGAAGAACTAATGAAGCTTCCTTAACTCCCTCAATTCCTCTTACAACTTGATATTCAATTTCATCTAAGTCTTTGCCAGTCAGTATATCTGCAACTGTTCTCAAAGCTGCTTCCATAACACCGCCTGTTGCACCAAATATTACACCTGCACCTGTGTATTCGCCAAGAATACTGTCCGGTTGTTCATCAGCAAGACCTTTAAAATTTATTCTAGCTTGTTTTATCATGTTTCCAAGCTCTCTTGTAGTAAGTGAGAAATCTACATCTCTTATGCCGTCCACTTCCATTTCAGGTCTGTTTGCTTCAGTCTTCTTAGAAGTACAAGGCATTATAGATACAACCACCATTTTTTTAGGGTCTACACCTTCTTTTTCAGCAAAATATGATTTCGCAATGGCTCCAAACATCTGCTGAGGTGATTTGCATGTAGAAAGATTATCCAGAAAATCAGGATAATTAATTTCACAGTAACGAATCCATCCAGGTGAACATGATGTAATCATTGGCAATTTGCCACCATTTTTAACTCTGCTTAAGAGTTCTGTACCTTCTTCAAGAATAGTAAGGTCAGCTGAGAAGTTTGTGTCAAACACCTTGTTAAATCCAAGTCTTCTTAGCGCAGCTACCATTTTTCCAGTAACATCTGATCCAACAGGATAACCAAATTCTTCACCTAATGAAGCTCTTACTCCTGGTGCAGTTTGAACTACAACGTACTTGTCAGGGTCATCAATTGCTTCCCAAACATCATCAATGTATGTTCTCTCACGAAGTGCAGCAACAGGGCAAGCTTGAATACACTGACCACAATAAACGCAATTGACATCATTCATACTATAATTAAATGCTGGAGCAACTTCTGTGTTGAAACCTCTTTTTGTGAAATCTAAAACACCTATCCCTTGAACATTGCTGCATGTACTTACGCAACGTCCGCAAAGTATACATTTGCTTGTATCCCTAACTATTGAATGAGATAAATTATCTATTTTAGCTTCTCTTTTTGCTCCTACAAATTCAATATCCTTAATTCCAAGCTCATCACACAGTTTTTGTAGCTCGCATGTTCCATTTCTTAAACATGTTAAGCATTCTCTATTGTGATTAGCTAAGATTAGCTCCACATTCATTCTAACTGCATTTCTTACTTTGGCAGTATTCGTTCTTATGTTCATTCCTTCTTGAACCTGTAGAACGCATGAAGCAGGAAGATTACGCATCGGAACACCTTTAATATCCGCTTCTACAACACATACTCTGCACGCTGCTACCTCATTTATATCCTTTAAAAAACATAGTGTAGGTATGTCAATTCCAGCCTCTCTGGCTGCCATTAACACTGTATAATCCTTTGGAACACTTACTTGTATTCCATTTATCGTTACATTTACTTTATCCATAATTAACACCAGCCTTTCTACTTCTTAATGATAGCATGGAATGTACAAGCATCCATACATGATCCGC
>JAQSYS010000069.1 GCA_029256005.1 Sedimentibacter sp. | reverse complement strand
TGAATTGAAAGAAATTGCTAAACTAAAACAAAATACAATTGACATCAGCACTTTTTCTGAAGATGAAATGAAGATTATAAGAAGTCTTAATACAGGAAGTAAAACTATTTACGAAATAAATGTTATAACAAATATGGATACCTCGACTATATTAAGCTTGTTGACTTTATTAGAATTGAAAGGTGCAGTTACGCAAATGCAAGGAAACAAATTCATATCAATAATATAAAATACCCCGTTTGGGATATTTTTTTTATTGTTATCCTACAAAGTGACAACAACCCCGTCCCCTTGTCATGCACAAAGTGACAACAACCCCGTCCCCTTGTCATGCATGCCCTTGTCATGCCCTTGTCATGTTACTATGTCACTACACTTATGAAAAAGAATAAATATCAGAAAATTCAATTTTTATAGTTTCAATTTTATCTCTATAGGGGTTAGGTACTTCTCTTAATTCTTGACTCTCCATTGTCCTCGCAGGAATTTCTACTTTAAAAATGCTTCCCTTATTTACTTCACTCTCAACGCTTATGATTCCGCCATGCTGTTCAACAAATGATTTTGTTAGAGCTAACCCGATACCATTTCCTTCTGCATTCCTTGATAAACTTTTATTTTCCTGATAAAATTTATTAAATATATAATCCAAATTTTGCTTTTCAATTCCTGTTCCTGTGTCCTTCACAGATATTTCAACAGTATTTTCTTTACATATTACATTTATTGATATTTCACAATTTGGCTTTGAAAATTTAATTGCATTAGAAATGAGGTTTAGCATAACCCTTTCTATTTTATCCGGATCGCAAGCAATAATTTTTTCTTCAACATTAGTATCAAATATTATTCTTAATTTCTTTGATTTTATATATTCTGATACTGACTGGACAATGTTTTTAATGACTTCTACAATATCGACATTAACAAGATTAAGCATCAATATTCCGGAATTACTTTTAGATAAATCTACTATATTGTTTATTAGTCTTGTAAGTCTGTAACAATTTTGTTTGATGCTATAATTGTAATTAATGAGTTTATCCCTTTCTGTTTCCATTTGATTGTTTTTTAAATATATATCCATTAATTGATTTGCTGAAAATATAACATTTAAAGGAGTCTTAAGCTCATGTGATACATTTACATATAACTCATCCTGCATTTTAATAAGTTCTTCTAATTTTTGATTGTGCAATACCTTTTCTGTGATATTATTGAAAAGTACTCCCACTTTATTACCCTTTTCTAAATCAATCTTAAAGACATACACATCAGCCCACATGTTTAATGATTTTTCTTCATTTACAAATCTTATTGATTCCCCAGTCAAAGCTACTTTGCTATATGTTTCATACCAAAAATCGTCAAAATCAAATTTTAATTCCTTTGCAGTCTTCCCTAAAATTTTTTCATTTACTAATCCAGTTTGTTTCTCATATGCTGGATTTAATTCAATATATCGAAAGTCCACAGGTTTATTTTTCTCATCAAATATTACTTCTATTATAGCTAACCCTTCATCAATTGAATTATATAAATATCGATATTTCTCTTCACTTTTTATCAGTTCAAGTTGATATTCATATTTTTCACTGACGTCTCTTATAGAATAAATTAGTCCTTTATATTCTCCTTCAGAATCTTTAATAATAGCTCCGCTTATGTCTATGATTTTTTCGGTTCCATCTTTGGTATAACACTTTATCGCATCCCAATGGCTTTCAGCATAAGTACTGCGCTCAGCATTAAGTCTTTCATCTAATGTCCATAGAAGTTTTGCTTTTGAATATTCATCAGCATAACCTTTACCAAAATCAAAAAACTGATTTCCTACCAGTTCCTGCTCCTCCCACCCGAATAACTCTACATAAGCCTTATTGCAATATGTAATTCTCTCAAATTCATCCAAAACAATAATGGCATCATTGACATTTGACAATATTTTACCTTGAAGCGCAAGCTTGTTTTCGTATTCTATTTGTTCTGTAATATCACGAGAAATTGCAACTAAAGCATATGGTTGTCCATCTTTATCCCTAACAATTTTTCGCCTGTCTTCATACCAACGATATTCTCCATTCTTAATCTTCCATCTAAACTTATCGTACTCAAAATCTTCAATTCCCGTTAATGAAAGTTCATGTAGTTTTGTGAAATTGTCACGATCATTGGGGTGCATTCTCTCATACGATTCTTCAGCAGTAAAATTGTTAAATTCATCTACGGTAAATCCAGTCATTTCCACTTTGGATGGACTAATGTATAAGTATTTCCCTGTTTTCAGATCATACATACTGATGCAATCACAGGAGTTTTCAAGGATTGATTTCATCATTTCTTCACTTTCCTTTAAAGCTTTTTCGACCAGTTTAAGTCCAGTAACATCTTCAAAGGTGACTATAACTGAAGTAACTGTTCCTTTGTCATTAAAAATAGGTGAGGAGCTTACCATAACAGGTATTTGTATTCCATCTGCTCTTTCTATTATCATATACTTGTTTCGCACTTGCTGACCATATTTCAAGGAATAGCTTATTGGCATTTCATCAAGTGGATATGGGGTTCCATCAAGTGCTAAAGCCTTTACCTTGGCAATATGAGAATCAAGGTCAAATCCTAGATAGTTTATCCCATAGAGGTCTACTGCTCTTTTATTTAAATACGTAAATTTACCTTCAACTGCATTAACTATAACCACAGCAGAAGGAATAGCATCTAAAATTGCTTCTATATGAATGTAGTCTATTTGATAATTTTCTTTGATTTTATTATTTTCTTTATAAAAATTGAGCTCTTTTTTTAAATCAGCATTTTGAATTTTAAGTATATTTATTTCATCAATGAGTTCATCTTTGCTAAGTATTTTTTCAGTCATATAAAAAACTCCTCTTATAAAGTAAATATCTAAATTTTGAATATATTATTTAATAATCATAATAATAATAATAATAATATATTAACCTCAATTTTGGTCTTATATTGTCGTAATTTGTCATACATTGCTAATTTTTTTAGTATCTATAACATTTAAAAACAAAATAACAGTATGGCAAACAATTTAAAATAAAAACACCCCTTATGCAAGGGGCGTTACTGATTAAAACTTATTCAAAATTGTACTCAGTCATTATACTTTCTCTGTTAAGAGATTTATCATTGAAGTATTCATAAAATGAAATTCCCAAGTAGCTTCCGGCTATATTATAGAGGTTTTTATATCCTAAGTTTTGCAGAGCCATTATTGCATTGTAACTTCTTTGACCTGATCTGCAGTGTACATATACAGGTTTATCTTTAGGAATTTCATTTACTCTTTTTCTAAGTTCACTTAATGGTATATTTACTGCACCATTAATATGACCTCTTTCGTATTCGTTTTTTTCTCTGACATCTATTATAAATTCATTGTTTTCTACTAGTGTTCTTACCTTATCAATATTTATTTGTTTGAAATCGCCATTCAATAAATTTGATCCCACATATCCAGCGTAATTTACTACATCCTTAGCAGTTGAAAATGGAGGCGCATAAGTGAGTTCCAAATCCTTCAAATCTTCTAATGTTCCACCGAATTTAATTACAGTTGCAATCAAATCAATACGCTTTGTTACATCTCCTATGCCTATTGCTTGTGCTCCGAGAATTTTGCCTGTTGGAACTTCATATAAAAGTTTAAAATGAATTGGTGCTGCATCAGGCATAAGTCCAACCTTATCTGATGGAATGATTCTGACTATATCATAACTTATTTTCATATCAAGTGCTTTTATGAGTGATTCATTTAACCCGGTTGAAGCACCGTTGAATCCAAATACCTTTATTGCTGATGAACCAATATATCCTTTATTTGTTGTGTTTTTTTGATGTATACTGTCTGCAGCTGTTCTTGCTTGTTTTAAAGCAGGGCCTGCTAGTGCTAGCTTTGATTTTGTGTTTGTTAATGCATGGTATATTTCAATTGAATCTCCAATGGCATATATATCATCATTGCTGGTTCTATAATTTTTATCAACACTTATTGCACCGGTAATTCCTATATCCAATCCCGCATCCTTAGCCAAACTTGTTTCCGGAGCAACCCCTATTGCCATTACAACCACATCAGCATCCAATCTTTTTCCTGATGATAGAACAACTTTATTTTCTTCAAATTTTTCTACTTTGTCCCCAATAATTAAGTCAATACCCTTGTCATAAATTTCTTTATGAAATATTTGTACCATATCATAATCAAAAGGTCTTAATATCTGATCGGTTCCTTCTACAAGTGATACATTGTAACCTGCTTCCCTTAAATTTTCTGCTACTTCTACACCAATGAAGCCCCCGCCTATTACAGAAATATTTTTTGAAGCAGAATTTTTTACTGCTTTGTTTAATTTATCAATATCAACAACATTTCTTACTGTATAAACATTAACTGATTCAATGCCCGGTATCCTTGGAACAATAGGTCTTGCCCCAGGAGAAAGTATCAATTTATCATAAGATTCATTGTATGTTTTATTTGATATCAAGTCCTTAACAGTTATATATTTTTCTTCTTTATTTATAGAAATCACTTCATTGTTTACTCTTGCTTCTATATTATATTGTGTAAAAAACAGCTCTGGATCCATTAATACTAAATCATCTGCATTCTCAACTATTCCGCTTAAATGATAAGGAAGAGAACAATTAGAAAAACTCACATGAGGACCTTTTTCAAACATTATAATTTCATCTTCCTCGCTGTTTCTTCTCAATCTTGCTGCAGCCGACGCTCCCCCTGCAACACCACCGACTATCAATATCTTTCTTTTCATAATATTCTCCTTCTTAATCATTTTCTTTTAGTCCCAACATATGAACCAAAACCGCCAGTAACATTAACTACATCATATCCAAGCTTTGTCAAATATCTGCATGTTCTTGAACTTCTCGCACCTGATAAGCACATTAAATAATATTCATTACCTTCTCTTAGATATTTAGATGGCTCACTGATAAGCTTTTGCATTGGGATGTTTTTAGCTCCTTTTATGCTTCCTCCTAAATATTCATATGGTTCCCTAATATCTATTAACTCAATTTTTCCTAATAATTCATCTATTTCATTTACATGTAACATTTTGCATTCTTCTTTTTTTAATAATCCAAACATAATTTCCTCCTGAAATTCTTAATTTATTATGTTTTGATTATATCATAAGATTTTTTAAGTACAGTGATTATGTCACATTACAAATTCCAACAATGATTTAAAGGGCCACTTCCTTTTCCTAAATCCAAATTATCTTTAAGAGCACCTGTTATATAATTCTTTGCATTTTGAATACTTTCTTTTATGTTAAAGCCTTCTGCAAGATTGCAAGCTATTGCAGATGATAATGTACATCCTGTTCCATGAGTATTTGGATTATTTATTTTTGATTGCTCATACCAAATAAATTCATCATGTTCAAATAACAAATCATCACTGCATTCAGTTAAATGCCCACCTTTAATTAAAATACCTCCTGAGTAGATTTCAGATATTTTTATTGCAGCCTTTTGCATATCTTTTTTATTACTAATTACAAAACCACAAAGAACTTCGGCTTCATGAATATTCGGTGTTATAACTTTTGCAAACGGAACTAATTTTTTTATAAGCATCTCAATAGCATCGTCCTTGAATAATCTACTTCCACTTGTTGCAACCATTACAGGATCAAGAACTATATTCTTCGCTTTATACTCCACAAGTTTGTCTGCTATAACAGAAATTATTTCCTTGTTAGATACCATACCGATTTTTACTGCATCAGGATATATATCACTAAAAACAGCGTCTAGCTGTAGTGATACAAACTCGGGAGAAGATTCATATATACCAAACACACCAGTGGTATTTTGTGCAGTTAATGCAGTTATGACACTCATGCCATAAATTTTATGACTGGTCATTGTTTTTAAATCTGCTTGAATACCTGCGCCACCACTTGAATCTGAACCTGCTATAGTTAATACCTTTTTCATTTCTACCACCTTAGATTTCAATTATTTGTTTTGTTAATTTCAGAAGATCACAAGTTGCATGTTTAATATCGTCTTGTGCAAAAATTGCAGACACTACAGATATACCTGCAATTCCCGCACCTTTAAGCTCAAGAATATTTTCTTTAGAAATTCCACCAATAGCTACAACAGGTATTTTTACAGTTCTACAAATTTCATTTAAAGCTTCAGTTGAAATCGTTCTTGTATTTTGCTTTGTAGTAGTATTAAATACAGCACCAACTCCCAGATAATCAGCTCCATTTTGTTCTGCTTTTATAGCTTCTTCTAATGTACTTGCAGATAGACCAATTATTTTATCAGGTCCAAGTTTTTCTCTTGCTATTTTTATTTCTTCATCACTCTGACCAATGTGAGCTCCATCTGCTCCAACAGCAACAGCTATATCAACATTGTCATTTATTACAAAAGGAACATTGTATTTATCGGTAACAGTCTTTACTTCAATTGCAGCCTTGAGAAATTCATCGTAATCCATGTTTTTTTCTCTTAGTTGAATGAAAGTTGCTCCTCCTAATATTGCTTCTTCCACAACTTGGGCTAATGTTCTTTCACCAAGCCATGTTCTGTCAGTAATTGCATAAAGACATAAATTATTTCTTAAATTGTTTAACTTTTCTGAATACATAATAACTTTCTCCAATATTTATTTTTAATAATTTACAAGCTTTATCCCCACTTTAGCATGTCAACATCTACAAAAGCTCCTTGAAGGATTCAATGTACATATCACTTATTAATTGAATATCTTTCTTCTTGTCATTAAAACTTTCATCATAAACCCCAATTGTAAAAAAACCAGCTTCCTTTGCTGTTATAAGTGCAAAATCTGCATCATCGTAAACAGCAATGTCTGACGGGTCTGCATCTAGTTTTTTTGCAGCCATGTAAAAAATATCAGGTTTATTTTTACCAACTCCCACTTCATCACAGCTTGCTACAAAAGAGAAATAATTTACTATTTCATTTCGTTCCAGTGCAGTATTTGCCATTTTCAGCGGTGTTGCAGTTGCAATGCACATTTTAACATTTTCATCTTTAAGCTTTTGCAAATATTCCTTAACATAAGGTTTTAATACAAGCTCATTTTTATATTTACCTGCTATTAATTCATTCACACCAGTAATAATTTCTTCAGTACTCAAATTAATTTTAAATGCTTGTCTGAAGTATTCAGCAGATTCCAGCATGGACATGGATGCCAGAATTTTATTTAAGTCATGTGGTGGAATTACACCCTTCATTAAAAGATAATCTTTTCCAAGGTTATGCCATGCTGACATAGAATCCAGCAATGTTCCATCCAAATCAAATATGCAATATTTAAATTTTTTCAATGTTTATCTCCTTGTTTATCATTTCAGATGTCATATTGCTGATATAATCAATTAATAACATTCTGAAAGTCATTGTTCCGCCTTCTGTTAATTTCATTTTCTTAAAAGCTAGTTCTCCACATACACCCATACTAGCAACTGCCGCTGCAGATGCTTCTACTATGTTCCCTTTATTAGCTCCGCAAAAAGCCCCTATAAGAGCAGTTGACATACAACCTGACCCGGTTATTCTTGCCATTATAGGATGTCCGTTTCTGATGATGTATGAAGTTGATTTATCTGCAACAATGTCAATAGGTCCAGACACAACTATAACACAGTCCATTTTTTTGCTTAACTCTTTAGCCATCTGCGCAACTTCATAAACATTATTCTCTGTTATCTTGTCCATTTCACTTGCATCTACACCAGATGTAGAACCCTTGCCTGTTGCAATTCTTTTAATTTCCGAAACATTTCCTCT
>JAQSYS010000068.1 GCA_029256005.1 Sedimentibacter sp. | reverse complement strand
AATGTATGTTGGAAACTATGACTTCTGGTATGAATCAAGTCAACTTATGCAGTCACTTATGAGAGACCAGAACAGAAAAAGAGAAGATAAAATAAAGGATTTACAAAACTTTATTCAACGTTTCTCGGCAAATAAATCAAAATCCAAGCAAGCAACATCAAGAAGAAAGCTTATTGATAAATTGGAGATGGAGGAAATGCCTGCTTCTTCAAGAAGATATCCATTTGTTAAGTTTACTCCTGATAGGGAAGTTGGAAATGAGATTCTCACAGTTGAAGGATTATCAAAATCTATTGATGGAGTACAATTATTAAAGGATATTTCATTTAGAATTAACAGAGATGATAAAATTGCTTTTGTTGGAGAAAATGAACTTGCACAAACAACACTGTTTAAAATACTTACAGGTGAACTAGAACCTGATGAAGGAACAATCAGATGGGGACAAACAATTACTAAATCATATTTCCCTAAGGATAACTCAGAGTTTTTTGATGGCGTAAATTTGAATCTTGTTGATTGGATGAGACAATATTCAGAGGACCAATCTGAAAGCTTCTTAAGAGGTTTCTTAGGTCGTATGTTGTTCTCAGGAGATGATGCATTGAAACCTGCAAATGTGTTGTCAGGAGGAGAAAGAGTTAGATGTATGCTTTCCAGAATGATGCTCTCCGGTTCTAACGTATTGGTCCTTGACCAACCTACAAACCACTTGGATCTAGAATCAATAACTGCATTAAACAATGGATTAATAGATTTTAAAGAAATAGCATTGTTTTCATCACATGACCATCAGTTTATTCAAACTATTGCTAACAGAATAATAGAACTTACAGATGATGGAATGATCGACAGAGCAATGACTTACGATGAATATATTGAAAGAAAAGAAAAGAAAAGGGTGGGTTAATGAATAAAAAAGAAGCTCAGGAAATGTGTCTCGAGGACTTTGCAAGCGCTATAAGTCCTGAAATGCTTAATGAACTTGCTAAAATGAATATTTCTTATAATAGAGCTTACAGTATTTTCAAAGATATGCTTGAGGAATCTCAACTTGACGAAAATGATGATATGGGGACAATGGATTCCATTGTCAGAAACATCATTTTAGATTACACAGATGAAGTATTAGCAGATGAATATTGCAAATATGAAACGAAGTGGGAAGAGCAATAAAATACTAAATAAATAACAGAGACGGATTAATTTGTCTGCCAGACAAGTCAATCCGTCTCTAAAAATTCGACAAAAAGAAGTTTTTAATTTAGTATATTTTATGAAAAAATATTGACAAATTCTCTTAACTATGGTATTCTTTAAGAGTATTACAGAGTATTTATAGATTTCACATGTTTTTAGATATTATATGTGGCTGTATATATAATATGTAAAAATATGTGAATTTTTTATACAATGGAATATAAAAAAATATATTATAATTTTTAGGAGGTACTCATGGTTAAGGGTACAGTTAAATGGTTTAACTCAGAAAAAGGATTTGGATTTATTACTAAAGAAGATGGAAACGATGTATTTGTACACTTCTCAGCTATTCAGGGAGATGGATTCAAAACATTAGAGGAAGGTCAAAAAGTTCAATTTGACGTAACTCAAGGTAACAGAGGAGACCAAGCAGCTAACGTAACTAGAATATAATTAGCAGCTAACATAAAATCGGGATTTTAATCCCGATTTTTTTTGTTCTGCATTTACCGGTGCTACTTATATAGATGATGTATTTAGTACAGAAATCCCAACAGAAATACAATTACAGCCATAATTCCAATAAATGCTGCTATATAAGGAAGAATAAGTGACATGATAGCAAGTATCATAGCCAAAACATCACCATTTTCCAGTTTTAATTCACTATCATTTGCAATAGATTCATGTTCTGTATACTTATAAGGTAGATTAGTTCTCCTTATTTTTTCTAAATCTTCTTCGACTCTGTTTTTTCCGAATATCATCTAAAAAACTCCATTCACTTTATGGCACATTGAAAAATGTCCAGGGCTTATTTCGTTATAAAGGGGCGTTTCTTCTTTGCAAACATCTTTTGCATAAATGCAGCGCGTATTGAATCTGCATCCATGTGGAGGGTTAGAAGGTGAAGGTATGTCTCCCTTTAATATAATTCTTTTCTTATTTTGATGAGCAGATGGATCAAATGAAGGAACAGCTGATAATAACGCTTCAGTATACGGATGCAGGGGATTTGCAAATATTTGCGCCTTGCTCCCTTTTTCAACTATTTGACCAAGATACATTACTGCTACTTCATCAGAAATAAATTTAACAACTGAAAGGTCATGCGAAATAAACAAATATGTAAGGCCAAAATCTTCCTGTGCATCTTTCAGCAAATTAATAATTTGCGATTGTATAGAAACATCTAATGCTGAAACAGCCTCATCGCACACTATGAATTCAGGATTTACTGCCAGAGCTCGAGCAATACATATACGTTGTCTTTGCCCTCCTGAAAACTGATGAGGATAACGATCTGCTTGTTCAGGGAATAGTCCGCACTTTTGTATCATTTCAATTGCCTTTTCTTTCATTCCCTTTTTCGTTTTTACAATTCCGTGCTGGAGCATTGCTTCCCCAACAATTTCATAAATAGGAAGCCTCGGATTTAATGAGCTGTAAGGGTCTTGAAATATTATCTGCATCTTGGTACGTATGTGATTTATATCATTTTTATTCAACTGAAAAATGTTTTTGCCATTATATTCAACCTGACCATCTGTAGGGTCAATAAGTCTAAGCATTGTTCTTCCTAGAGTCGATTTACCGCAACCTGATTCACCTACGATACCTAACACCTTTCCCTTTTGTATTTCAAAGGAAACATTGTCAACTGCCTTCACGCTTCCGGTTTGACGTTTTATAACACCAGACTTAATAGGGAAGTACTTTTTTAAATTTCTAACAGAAACAAGACTTTTATTAATACTGCTTACTTCACTCATTGCTGTACCTCCTCATTATCTTTATCATATAGCCAGCAAGCAATACGATGTTCTCCATCTAGTATTACTTCATTAGGAAACACCTTGCTGCATACATCCATTACTTTATCGCAACGAGTATGGAAAGGGCAGCCGGTTGGAACATTACTTAAATCAGGAACATTTCCAGGAATAACATGAAGTCTTGTACTTTCTGTAGTCATATCTGGTTTAGAGCCAATCAGACCAATGGTGTAGGGATGCTTAGGATTTTTAAATATATCCAAGGTTTCTGCAACTTCTACAACCTTACCTGCGTACATAACCATAACTCGGTCGCTCATTTCAGCTATAACTCCAAGGTCATGGGTTATAAAAATTATTGATGTATTCATTTTTTGTTTTAGTTCATTCATTAAGTCCAAAACTTGTGCCTGAATGGTTACATCCAGTGCAGTTGTTGGCTCGTCTGCTATCAAAAGTTTGGGCTCACAGGCAAGTGCCATTGCAATCATAGCCCTTTGTCTCATACCTCCTGAGAGTGCAAAAGGATAATCATTAACCACCCGTTCAGGGTTGGGAATTCTAACTGTGTCAAGCATTTTAATGCTTTCTAGATAAGCTTCCTGCTTTGTCATGCCTCGATGAAGCATCATTGTTTCGCTTATTTGCTTTCCTATTTTAAAAATGGGGTTCAATGATGTCATAGGTTCTTGAAATATAAAGGATATATCATTGCCTCTTATTTCTCTAATTCTTGTATCTGAAACCTTCAACATATCTTCACCATTAAATATAATTTTTCCACCTTCATATTTTCCAGGAGGAGTTTCAACCAATCTTACTACAGACATACATGTTATGCTCTTGCCACAGCCTGATTCTCCAACTATGCCTAATGTTTCTCCTTCTCTCACATAAAAGTTCACATCATCAGCAGCTTTTACGACGCCCCTGTCAGAGTAAAAATAAGTTTTCAGGTTTTTTACTTCTAATAGTATTTTTTCCATATCACTTACCTCTTCATTTTTGGGTCAATTGCATCACGCATGCCGTCACCCAATATATTAAAGCACATAACTGAAATAAAAATACATATTCCAGGAGGTATCCAATACCACCATTTATTTTGTATTATAAGCATATTCCTTGCTTCCTGAATCATATTTCCCCAAGTAGGTGTGGGAGGC
The DNA here is from genome assembly GCA_029256005.1 of Sedimentibacter sp. Classification (GTDB taxonomy): domain Bacteria; phylum Bacillota; class Clostridia; order Tissierellales; family Sedimentibacteraceae; genus Sedimentibacter. The sequence goes on along the minus strand of JAQSYS010000068.1, from coordinate 3,718 downwards.
GATACGCCAAGACCTAAAAAGCTTAAGGATGTTTCGGTAAGTATTACGCTTGCCATTCCAAGTGTTGCATATACAATTACGTATGCCAGCACATTAGGCAAAAGATGTTTGAATATCCTTCTGAAATCTGATATACCCAGTGCCTCGCAGGCTTCCATATATTCCATTTCTCTTAATGTTAAAATTTGTCCCCTAACAATTCTTGCAATACTAGGCCAACTCAATAATGCAAGAATGAAAATTAAATTAGGGATGCTGTTCCCAAAAACAGCAACAATAGTTATGCAAAATATCATAAATGGAAAGCTCATAAAAATTTCTGCAATACGCATTATTATTATGTCAACTATACCTCCGTAAAACCCAGACAAACTTCCTAAAATAACACCTGCAGTGCATTCAAGAAATACAACTGCCAAAGCAAGGCCCAATGAAATTCTACCTGCATAAAAAAGCCTCACGAATAAATCTCTGCCGGTTTTATCTGTGCCAAGAAGATGTGTTGAATTGGGTTTTTGATCGCGTTCAACTGCATTGTAGGTTTCTATGGAATATTTTGAAAACATCGGTACAAATATACACATTGAAATTATAATTATAAGCATGAAAAAACTCATCATTGCCAATTTATTCTTTCTGAGCCTGTAAAAAACTTCTCCCCAATAAGATTGATTCTTTCGAGTTGCCTTAGATTTTATTTGAGTTTCTGATTTAACCATAGCATCCTCCCTATTCGTACCTTATTCTCGGATCGGCAATTGCATAAAGTATATCCGCAACAAGCGCTCCTATTAATGTGAGAATTGCAAGCATTGAATTAATTCCGAGAATTAAAGGATAATTTCTGGTCATGGTTGCTTCAACTGAAATTTTACCAAGACCGGGTAGACCAAAAATAGTTTCAGTTATAACTGCACCTGACAGTAGGGAAGGAATCCAGAAACCAAGAAGTGTAATTATTGGTATAACAGCGTTTCTGAAGGCATGCCTGTATATGACAGTCTTTTCTTTTAGACCTTTTGCTCTGGCTGTCCTTATATAATCCTGCTTTATTACCTCAAGCATGCTTGAACGTGTGTAACGCATGAAGCTTGCTGTCGAATTAAGACCAAGGACGACGCTTGGTAAAAATAGATGCTTAGCAATATCAATTGCTTTAATAAAAGAGCTGTCTGTTTTCAACAATGGGTCCTGAAGCCCGAAGAGAGGGAATATTTGAATATCTACTGCAAATAATTTTAAAAGAATCAAACCAAAGAAAAAAGCAGGAATGCTTATTCCTATAAATGAAATAACAGTCAGCACATTGTCAACAAAACTGTATTGCTTCGTTGCAGAAATAACTCCTGCAGGAATTCCGATTGTTATTGAAATGATTAATGATGCTAATGACAGCATTAAAGTAGGACCTACATAGTCTGCCATAACATCAGTTACAGGTTTCTTATGATTAATTGAATATCCTAAATTACCGTGAAGTGCTTCTGCAATCCAGTTAACAAATCTTTCATACCAAGGTACGTCCAAGCCGAGCTTTAGCGCAAGTTCAGCCTTCTGTTCGGGAGTCATTTTTGGGTGCATCATATTTGAAACAGGAGTTCCTGGTGCTTGTTCAAGTATGAAAAACAATATAAATAAAATTCCTATAAAAACAGGAATCATTTGCAATAATCGCCTAATGATGTAGTTTTTCATAAAACCACCTCTTTCATTCGAATTTTGTATTGAATGGGAGAGCTTTAGTGTGTAGCTCTCCCAATAAGTCAATTATTCAATGGTAATATTTTTAATGCATTGATCAAATGTAATGTAAGTTCCTAAATCCATCCCTTTAATCCTGTTATTAATTCCGAATATTTCACTTCTGTAAGCAATAATAACGTGAGGAATTTCAGTGTTCACGACTTTTGCCCATTCTTTGTATATCTCTGCTCTTTTAGCGGTGTCAAATTCTTTCTTGCCTGCTCTTACAAGTTCCATAGCTTCAGCATTCTTATATCCTGATGCATTAAATCCGCCCGCAACGTATGCATCATCATCAAACAATGCCCCTGTAGGGTCTGGGTCGTTGGATAGTGAGAATCCCATAGTGTATATATCAAAGTCTTTTTCACCAGGTTCAGCATCCATTGTACGAGATGCAACTGTATCAAAGTCCATTAATTCTATTTCTAAATCAACTCCAAGCTGTTTCCAAGTGTCAGCTGCCATTCCTGACAATGTTCCAGGCCATGCAGAATCAGTATAAACCAGCCATTTAACATGGAATTTTTCTCCGCCTTTGTAACGATAACCGTCTGCTTCCATCTTCCATCCTGCTTCATCCATAAGCTGTGCTGCTTTATCCATATCAAAATCATAAGCATTTAATTCTGAAGAATCAGGAAATGCCCATGAAGATGGAGATATAGGAGCCATACCAACAGAAGCGAGCCCCTCACCGTATTGGATGTCTATGAAGGATTTTCTGTCCAGAGCATATATCAGCGCCTGTCTTACCTTGACATCTGCAAGCTGAGGTCTTATACAGTTAAAGCACATGAATGTATAACCGTTTCCAAGGAAATTTTCAATTTGAATGTTTGTCATAGCTTCAGCTGCTGTTAAGTTTTCTGCTGAAGAAGCAATTTGTGCTAAATCTATTTGCTCTGTTTGAAGAGCTGAAAGGATGCTGTCATCAGGCACTTCACTCATTAATACGCCGTCAATTTTAGCTGCATTGGCAGAATCCCAATAATTTTCGTTTTTAACAAGATTAATGAATTGTTTTGGTTCCCAGCTGTCAAATACCATTAAGCCTGAACCTAGAGGTTTTTCATTAAGTGCAAGGAAATCTTCCCATGTACTAAATGTATAATAATCAGAAGGCATTATGCCGTAAATGAAGCTTTCAATGTTTGCAGGTGCTGCCATTCCTTCTTGGAATGTAAATGATATTGTCTTGTCGTCAATAACTTTTATTCCTTCAAATACGTCGGTACTGCCACTGTGGAATTCGTCATAGCCTTTCAACGTAGCGACTGCATATGCTCTAGGACCATTGTAGTCAGGATGTGCAATTGTCTTGTATGTAAAGTCAACATCCTCGGTTGTCAATGGTGAGCCGTCGGAAAACTTAATTCCATCCTTCAATGTGAAGGTATAGGTGAGTTTGTCGTCAGACAGAGTCCATTCTGCAAGTTCAGGAATTATTTCACCGTCTGAATTATCATTAACCAGATGCTCAAATAAAATATCTACTACATAGGTATCGTAAGTATTATCAGACATAATAGGGTTAAATAATCCGCCCCAGCCTGTTCCTCCAAATTTTAAAATCTTAGGTTCAGCCGGTTCTTCTGTCTTAGGTTCATCTACTTTTGGTTCTTCCGGTGCAGGTTGATCAGTCTTAGTAGCACAGCCTGCAAAAAGCATTACAACCATCATAACTGCTAAAATCAGTGACAATAATTTCTTTGTTTTCATTTAAACCTCCTATAATATTTATTTAATAAAATACAATCAATAAAGCTTTGTATTTGTATTCGAAGTATATGATAACGTTTTCGTTATTGTAATTATATTACAAATTAGTATAATATACAATTTCTTTAAATAGTCATAATTCGACAAAGTTCGACTTTACATTTCATTGTTTCTTAATAGTTACTATAATAACTAAATTAAATGTCCTCCGCCTCTTTAGGAGGCGGGTTACACTTAATTTTTTCAGTGGGGG
>JAQSYS010000067.1 GCA_029256005.1 Sedimentibacter sp. | reverse complement strand
AGAAATAGCCATGAACTAATTAGGATATTAGATTCACTTCAAATTAAAGAAAAATATAATCTCGATACACCTTCGGACTGGAAACAAGGTGATCCTGTTTTAGTACCAAATCCGACCTCATATGGAGAAATAATTAATAGAGCAATTGAAAGCGAAAGTCTAGGTTACAATTGTCCTCTTTGGTACGTATGTTACACTAACTTACCAGTTGAAGGAAATATTAATCCTGTTCCCCAAGATACTACCACTAGCATATGATTCCAATTCCAATACTTAATTTAAAAAAGATGGTTAGATTGATTGTTTAATCCTTCATAAATCATCTTTATTATCTTGCTCAAAAAAAGCCTATTAACCCCCATTTAAATTATTAAATTAAAAATCTGTGTTATATTAACTAAGTATTACAGATGTATTTATAGATTTCACATGTTTCTAGAGATTATATAACCTGTTTATATGATTTGTAGAAATATGTGAATTTTTTATGTACGATGCAGTATAAATAAAAATTAGGAGGTACCTAATGAATAAAGGTACAGTTAAATGGTTTAACGCAGAAAAAGGATTCGGATTTATAACAGTTGATGGTGGAGATGACGTATTTGTTCATTTTTCAGCTATCCAAGGAAATGGATTCAAATCATTAGAAGAAGGTCAAGCAGTTAGCTTTGAAATTACACAAGGCAACAGAGGCCAACAAGCAACTAACGTTAATAGAATATAATTTAATTTAATATATATCGATTAATAGAGAAAGGACTATAAGCTTATGCTAATAGTCCTTTTTTATTTGCTAATGTAACAAATAATTTAGTTGGACATATTATATATTAGAGATAAATAGTGTAATTGTATGCTTAGTTAATTCATATTGTTTATCTTCTATATTATATAAAGGGTGAAATAGCTATGAAATGTCCTTTTTGCTGCTTATTACAAAATTATATAGGACAATATATAAGAGTTGGCATTGTAGTCAATTGTGCATCTGATAATACAAGCTTCAATCATAGATATAATGATGGTTACATCCAGAGAAACTCCTTCATTGATAATACCTTCAGTCTATATGATGCTCCAAGAGGCGGAAATGTAATATTTACTGCTTGCTGTGATGATATTTTTGAACTGTACTTTTTTGATACTGTAAGTGCTACTAACGAAACTGTTACAAATATTGATATTGCAACTATGGTTGATCAAAGAATCAACTTGTTGAACGTAGTCCAAGGAAACATAAAAGAGGAGGCGAAGGCAAATGAGTAAATATTACGATGAATGCAATTTATGTGACATACTTGCAGATGAATATGAAGGAAGATACGTTTTTATAAAATTCAAATGCCCGTCCTACTTTGGCACTGCCGGAAGAATAATTGATGTTTTTGACAATCTTTTGATAATTGAATATATCTATGGTGGAATCAGCGTAACATGCTGTGACAATATAAGTTATGTTATTCCAATATCACCTGAAATTGCTTAATTTAAATAAAATGACCGTCTTGATTTTAAGTCAGAGACGGTCATTCCAATTTATATTACTTGTTATAATTAATTTATTATTCCTATTTTTCTACCGACAACGCCCATAAATATAGAGAAGCAACTGAGCCATACGGCGAATATCTTTTTTTATAACTGTCAAATTGTTTCTTTGTAAGTTCCTTATGATGATACAAATTGCACATTCCTCTTCTGATTGCCAAGTCACCCCAACTTACAATATCAGGTCTTTCCATGGAAAATATCATAAGCATTTCAGCAGTCCACACACCAATACCATTTAGTAATGATAACTTTTTAATAATATCTTCGTCTGATAAATTATATAATTCATTAATATTTAATTCTCCAGAATAAACACTTTCAGCAATATCTTTTATGTATGATGCCTTTCTAACAGTCATTCCGCATTTTTGAATATCATTGATATCCATATCTACAATTGTTTCAGGCTTTATTTCACCCACCAGATCTATAAGTCTATTCCAAACCGTATCTGCTGCCCGGCTCGATATTTGCTGCCCAATTATGCTGTTAATTAAAGCCGTAAACAAATCAGGAATAACTCTTCTTTCTATTTTCCCTATCCTGTCAATTGCTTCAGATAATTTCTTATCCTTCTTTTTTAAATAGCTTATTTCTGTTTCACCGTATTTAAATATTTCCATAGTAACCTTCCCTACATCAAATTTATGCATAGAAACTCAATTTTCTGATAACTACTTGCAATAAATTCCTGATTTACCTTTACTGATTTCGCTTTTAGTGTTTTGTTTATTTGATTAATTTTAATATATTAAACAAATTTGTCAATTAATTTGTTTAATATTGAAATAAGGTAACTTCTTCTTTTCAGTTAGCATTAGGCTTGTCTTTATATAGTACATTGAAACATTCCAAACATATAATAATAAAAAAACAAAAAAGGAGTGTAATCATTGAAAAAAGTAAATGTTAGCTTGCTCCCCATAGTGAGTAATATAAACTTACCAACCGTTATAAGAACAGCCATTCTTCCTGGAGACTCAACGGAAAGTTTGTTTATAGCAACACAGGTGGGTGAAATTTTTTATGTAAAAAACGGAAATATACAGTTATTTTTAGACATTCGCCAGCGAATAATAACGCTGGGTTCTAATGGTGGATATGATGAGAGAGGGCTTTTAGGCTTAACATTTCATCCTGATTTTTATAACAACGGCCGTTTTTATCTCCATTATTCATTAGCTGGAACCCAAGGTCCAGGAGCCCTTTCCGGCTCTTTCCTTCCTGACCCATGCAACCCCAATACCCTAAATCTTAAATGGAATAATAGAGAAACTAACTACGATCATATTGATACAGTTGAAGAATGGATTTTACTGCCAAATGGCCAAGCACAAAGACGACGTGCATTGCTTAATTTAAGAAGACCATTTCTAAATCACAACGGTGTCAACAGTTTAAACTTTTCGCCTGAAACAGGAAAATTAATATTGACAACCGGAGATGGCGGTTCAGGTTATGATCCATTTAATTTAGGTCAGGATATTATGGAAATTGCAGGTAAAATTATTGAAATTGATGTAGATACGAATACTATTATGGATAACCCCCCCGCAGTCACACGATTTAATGAACTTCCTGCATCTATTTATAGAGATCTTTCGGTAGTTGCCAAAGGTGTTCGCAATATCCCTGGCATTTCATATCAAAGGAATTACAATCAATACATCAAATATGTAGGAAATGTTGGTCAAGACTTGGTAGAATCAATTTTTTCATTTGTATATAATAAACCAATACCTGTTACTGAAATCATTCAAGCTTCTTTACAAGGCCGTGAGCTTAACCAAGAGGCGCTAATTAATTTAGGCTGGAGAGGCTGGGAAGGTAATTTACCGACTACCGTTATACGAGATTGCTCAACAAACACTTCTTTAACTCAAGAAACTATTGCTTATTTCAATGAAGCAATAAGTACTTCAACTATTCGTATACATCCTCTGACTTGTTATTATCATATAGATTCACGGCCTGATAAATTCAGTGGTTCAGCACTAACAGGTGTTCAACCATATATGGGAAGTGAAATACCTGATTTAACAGGAAGCGTTACTTTTACTGATTTTGTCGCGAAAGGCTTACAACCACCTTCAAGAGGAGTTTTAGCTTATACTAAAATAAGACCCGATTGCAAAGAAAATGATTACGGCATTATTGAACCAGATTATAATTTCGGTAATCAATCAGCTTTTTATGTTAGCTTAGGAACTGATCTCAATCAATCAAGACTATTTTTAGGTGTCTATGGTTCAGCAAACGTAACTGATTATAACACAGGTACCATTTTAGAAATTGTTAAATGATTATTTATAAACATAGCCCCTTGGGCAATATTTCTAACACTCAAACTTAACACCATCATAATAATATAATAATCATTATATGTTGCAGCTATTTTTTTGCGTTGACCCGTAGCTACATTTTGCAATAACAAATATACAATATTTACTATGTTTTCAATAGTGTTTTATGGGTATAAGTTATTTAGCAAATTAGTATTAAAAGGAGATAAAGCATGAAAAATATGCCTGTATTATTTATTGGTCATGGTTCTCCCATGAATGCAATTGAAGATAATAAATTTGTGAGAGAATGGCAATCACTAACAGAAAGATTACCCAAACCTAAAGCAATATTGTCTGTTTCAGCTCACTGGTATACAAATGGTACTAAAATTATGGATGAAGAATATCCAGAGACAATATATGATATGTATGGGTTTCCGGATGCCCTTTATAAGATTATATACTCTGCAAAAGGCTCTCCTGATCTTTCTAACAAAACTTCTAAAATGATTTCTCATCCGGTGGAAATAGATAACTCATGGGGCTATGATCACGGAACATGGTCAGTATTGCACAGAATATACCCAAAAGCAGATATTCCGTTAATTCAACTTAGTGTGGACCGTAATGCTTCCATGCAGGAGCATTATAATATTGGTCAGCAAATAGCTAGACTTAGAGAAGAAGGAGTTCTGATTTTTGGAAGCGGAAATGTTACTCATAACCTAAGCAAAATAAACTGGCAAATGAATGAAGGATATGATTGGGCTGAGGAATTCGATAAATATATAATAGAAAGTATTAAAAATAAAAATTATGATAATATAGTTAATTATAAAAAAATTGGTAAGTCAGCAGATTATGCAGTACCTATTTCCGACCATTTCGCTCCGCTTTTATATATATTAGGAGCATTAGACGGAAATGAAAAACTAAGCGTATTTAATGACGAATGTATTATGGGCTCCATGTCCATGACAAGCTTTTTATTCGAATAGTTTAGATAAAAAATCCTGCGTGAATATCGCAGGATTTACTTTAAATGTGGAGAACCTAAAATTACAGTGATTATTACAATACTTTTTACATCACTTTTTACATCTCATTTTATAATTGTTGATGAAGAATATTAGAAAATAACAAATCAACTAATTCTGCAATTTTTATCTTAATTTTTTCTCAAATTCTGTTAAATAAATACCTCTACTAACTTCAATATCCTTTTTCTTAGTATAACCATTTTTTAAATACAAATTAACAGCAGGTAAGTTTTCCTTTCCAGTACATACAATTGCTTTATTTATACTATACTCAAGTTCTTCTACATAGTTAATCAACTTACCTGCAATACCCATCCTAAAGTATGTGGGATTTATTGCAACCCTGTGTATGTCTAAAACATTTTTACTGATTTTATATGAAATTATCCCTGCTAGTAAGCCATTTACACTATATCCGTAAAAAACTTCATCACATGCTTCTAAACTATCAACAGTATCCTTTAACGGTGGTATTTCATAATACCCCATAAGCTCGGCTTCTATTTTATATGAGGCTATTTGCAGTTCCAATATACATTTCACCGTTTCTATATCTTTTAAGTCAAGTTTTTTAATCACTTCTCTCATTCTCCTCTTACTACATAATATTTTGCAAGTGTTCACTATTATTATATTTTAAAAACAGTTGTAGTTCCAACGAGCCAATGGGGACGGTTCTCCCTGTCCATTCACACTCAACAAAATTCTTATTTTAGCAATTTGCCTTGCTGGATATCCACTAAGAATCGTCCCATATGGAATAACCAAAATATCTATAGTTTCATCATTCATAGAGTTGTCGATTTTTTTCTAAAGCTTCTTTTTTACCATGAATTCTGCCAAGTCCATACATAAGCAATGTTGCACACAATAAATTGATAAAACCTACATGCGTCGGAATAAATGAATTTACAACTCCGATAGCCAGGTTTGCAAAACCAACTATTTCAAGCAATTTTCCAATTCTATCAAGATGGGTAATTCGTGAATCAATGTCAGAGAAAATATCGAACGAACCATATTCTGTTTTCTTGCAAAAGTAAATCCACTGCGCTACGCGACCAATGTATACAGCACCTGTTTCCCTCATAAAATTAATGTAGACATCGTCAACTCCATGCATTTCCAGGCGAACAATGTATTCACCGGGTTCACACTTTTCAAATGTAAATCTACAAAGACTCACTGCGCAAAGAACCCAACCGTTCATCGCCATTTCATTAAGCCATTGTTCCTCTTTTTCAAAATCCAACGCCCATATCCATTTATAGATAATCTTCTTTTCTTTCATCACTTTTCCCCCCTAAGAATTAAATCTCCATTATAAACAAGCTCTCTCAGACGTTCAATCTCACTCTTTAAAATCGACACTCCGCGTTCCGTTATCTTATATTCTTTCTTTCTGCTCCCTTCTTCGACCGGAAGAAGAGTGATCCAGCCTTTTTCACACATAGTATTTAGCGCCCCATATAATGTTCCTGCGGCCAGTCTGATTCGTCCTTTTGATAATTCCTCTGCCTGCTGCATTATTCCGTAGCCATGTTGCGGCTTATACAATGATAACAATATATAATAAGTCGTTTCAGTCAATGCTAAATTTTCGCTCATATTCTTAATCCCCTCTCGGCACTCGCTATATCGTTTTTCGTTATATCGTAATAATATTATATCGCCACACGATATAACTGTCAACTCTTTTTTATGTTACTTATCAATAGCCAACGGGGACGGTTCTCCCTGTCCGTTCACACTCAACAAAATTCTTATTTAGCAATTTGCCTTGCCGGATATCCACTAAGAACCGTCCCCTATGGCATATGTATTAGGAGCATTAGACCGAAATGGAAAACTGAGCATTTTTAACGACCAATGTATTATGGGCTCCATGTCCATGACAAGTTTTTTATTCGAATAGTTCAAATAAAAAATCCTGCGTGAATAATCGCAGGATATTTAAAATTTTCTAATTTTATCAAATTTATAAATATAAAAATCTACTTTAAAAAAACATACATTTATTTTACAAAATTCTTCACCATTTTATACTTCTGCTTACTGCTATTAGGCTTATCCGGAATTGTCATTTCAATGTATCCTAGTGATAAAGCCGGCAGCAAATAATTATCTCTAAATGTTGGTCTATGCTTTAATCCTAACAGTTCCATAAGTTCTTTGGTTGAACATTCTTTATCACCGATAATCTCCAAAAGTTTTTCAACTTGTTCGGTTGCTTGTTCTGTGACTTGTTCGGTATCAGCAATTTCGCATAATGCATCATAAATAGCTTTTAACAAAAACTCAATAAATTTCCCTGAATCAGCACTATGATCGCATTCACCCAACACTTTGTAATAATCATCTTGTCTTTCCCTTATGAGTGTTTCTATTGGAAGCCAGCCAAACAGCGATTTCCATTTATACAGCAATAGCGTTTGCCACATTCGTCCCATTCTCCCATTGCCATCTGCAAATGGATGAATAAATTCAAATTCATAATGAAATACACAACTTTTTATTAACGGATGTACTTCTGATTTCTTTGCCCAATCAATTAAATCTTTTATCTGTTGTAAAACATGATTTGCAGGCGGTGCCATATGCACCAACTGTTTTCCGGCAAATACACCAACACCGCCACTTCGAAATGTTCCCGCCTCTTTTGTTAATTCATTCATCAGCGCTTTGTGGGCTAATAACATATCCTTAACTGAATAAGGATTCATTTCTAAAAGCTTGTTGTATGCTTCAAAAGCATTCTTTACCTCACATATTTCATCTGGAGCTCCAAGAATCCTTTTTCCATTAATAATATCGGTAACCTGATCCAAAGATAAGGAATTATTTTCAATCGCTAAAGAGGCATGTATTGAACGAATACGATTATCCCTTCGTAGTCTTGGGTTGTTACTCATGTTATCATTTATCGTTATTTTAGTTATTATTTCAGTAATATCAGAAATTAAATTAACAGTCTTATCTGTTATTGTATATGGTGGAACATAACCCTTTTCGCTCATATTTTTCCTCGCATTGTGTTAAAATTTGAACCAATATGATATAACATAATTGTTTTTTACTTGTACTTTATTATACCGTACAAGTTTTGATAATACTACTACTTTTTGAATTTATTTAAAGTTTTATTTAAAATATGATTTTAAGAGTACACTCACTTTTCTTTAATGATGAATATGAAAAGCGTTCATTCTAAAAATAGTGAATTTGAAAAGTATAGAATTACACAGGACAGACTATTTAAGAGTGATTTTGAAATATTCCTCGCGGTACAGCAGTTAAACGGTCTTTCAGAACTTATGAGGTAATTCTTATAGTCCTATTTTAATAACTCGTCAGTTGTGATATTAAATATCTTAGCAAAAGCAACGATTTCAATGTCAGTTACAAAGCGATTACCACTTTCTATCTTCTGAATGGCATTCTTATCTAAGTCTATACCGATTA
>JAQSYS010000066.1 GCA_029256005.1 Sedimentibacter sp. | reverse complement strand
AATGGGGACAGAGTAATTGATGCCATTAATATGGCAGGAGGTTTTACTGAAGGTGCTTATACTAAAGATCTTAACAAAGCAAGAATTTTAGTTGATGGCGAGAAAATTTACATATCATCACAAGATGAATTTGCAATTGAATCAGAAAACAGTAATTTAATCAATATAAATGCGGCATCTATCAATGATTTAATGTCCTTGCCCGGAATCGGGGAAGTCTATGCTGAAAGAATTATAGATTACAGAAAAAATAAGCATTATGGTTCAATTGAGGAAATAAAAAATATTGAAGGTATCGGAGATAAAACTTTTGAAAAGATTAAAGATTTGATAACAGTAGGCAATTAATAGTATAATAATATTACAAATAAATTTGTGAGGTGACTTTATGTCTATAGAAAATGTAAGATTGACACAGATGACAAAATCATCTGGCTGAGCAGCTAAAATAGGTCCAGAGACCCTTGCTCAAGTTTTGAGCAAGCTACCAAAATTTAAAAATGATAAATTGATTGTAGGTTTAGAAACCTCTGATGATGCTTGCGTATATCAAATAAATGAAAATTTGGCAATGATACAAACTGTTGATTTTTTTACACCAGTGGTTGATGATCCTTACACATTTGGTCAAATAGCAGCAGCGAATTCCTTGAGTGATATATATGCCATGGGAGGAGAACCTGTTTTGGCTTTGAATATTATTGCATTTCCTAGCTGCCTCAGCCCTGATGTAATGGCAGAAATATTAAAAGGAGGCGCCTCAAAGGCAATTGAAGCCGGAGCAACAATAGCTGGTGGACATTCAATCGAGGATGACGAACCAAAATACGGAATGTGTGTTACTGGATTTGCAGAGCCTAATAAAATATTAAAAAACTATGGAGCAAAGCCTGGGGATATTCTTATTTTAACGGAACAAATCGGAACAGGAATCATAAACACTGCATTTAAGGCAAGTATGTGCGAATCGGAATCTGAAAAAGAAGCAATACATGTTATGGCATCTTTAAACAAAAATGCTAAGAGGGTTATAGAACATTTTCCTATCAGCAGCTGTACTGACATAACTGGATTTGGTTTGGCTGGTCATTCGGTGGAGATGGCTGAAGCTAGCAACGTTACATTTGAAATAGATATAAAAAAGGTTCCAGCTATAAAAAATGTTTTTGAATATGCAAGGACCGGGCTAGTTCCGGCTGGCTCTTACAGAAATAGAAAATATTTTGGTAATAGAGTTAGTATTCAAGGAATTGAAGAGGAATATGTTGATTTTGCATATGACCCTCAAACATCAGGAGGACTGTTGTTTGCAGTAAACGAAATTTATGCAAATGAAATTTTATCTAAATTAAAGGAATGTCTTGATACAGAATTTGCTCTGATAGGTAGAGTGACAGAAAAACAGGAGAAATATATAGTTATTAAAAATTAATTATCCTTAAAATTGGAGAAAACAATGGAAAAAAATAAGTTTTACAGGTTGATTCCAAAGGTAGATGTTCTTATGGAATCAGAAGAAATAAAAATTCTATGTACTGATACAAGCAGAGAATTGGTATTGGAAACTGTAAGAAAAATCACAGATGATATCAGAGAATTCATAAATGAATCGGATAATGAGGCTGATATAACAAATAAAATTGAAACCATTATGCAAGAAATAAGAAAAGAAGTAGATAGTTATGTTTTATTTAATATGAAAAGAGTTGTAAACGGAACTGGAACCATATTGCATACAAATCTGGGTAGGGCTGTAATTTCCGACGAGGCAGCTGAAAGGGTGAAACATCTTGTAACAGGTTATTCCAATCTGGAATATGATTTAGAATCCGGTGCGAGAGGTTCAAGATACTCTCATTTTGAAAAAATAATAACTAAAATAACAGGTGCAGAAGCAGCCATGGCGGTGAACAACAATGCTGCAGCAGTTTTGTTAATACTTTCTGCTCTTGCAAAAGACAAAGAAGTCGTTGTATCAAGAGGTGAATTGGTTGAAATAGGGGGCTCATTCAGAGTACCTGATGTTATGTCTCAAAGCGGAAGTATACTCACAGAGGTGGGTACAACAAATAAAACACATTTATATGATTATGAAAATGCTATAAATGAGAATACAGCAGCACTTTTGAAGGTTCATACAAGCAATTATAAAATTGTTGGGTTTACTGAAGCTGTTTCATTGAATGAACTTGCAGACCTCGCTCACAAACACAATATTCCAATCATTGAAGATATAGGAAGTGGTGTGTTGGTAGATCTAAGCAAGTACGGTCTGGAATATGAACCAACGGTTCAAGCATCCATAAAAGCCGGAGCAGACATTGTTTGCTTCAGCGGTGACAAGCTTTTAGGGGGGCCACAGGCTGGAATCATAGTGGGAAAAAAATCATTAATTAATAAAATTAAAAAACATCCATTGACACGTGCATTACGTATAGACAAATTTACTGCTATAGCACTTGAATGTGTATTCCACGATTATATAGATGAGAATAAAGCAGTCAAAAATATTCCTGTCTTAAAATTGATTAATAGAGAAAATGTAGAAATAAAAAAACAAGCTGATACTATGTTGAAAATATTAGCGGAGGAAATAGGAGTAAATTGTGAAATAAAGATTGAAGGTTGTGAATCACAGATTGGAGGAGGCTCATTACCTCTAGAGAGGATTGAAAGTTTTGCCTTGATGTTCAAGCCTTTATCAATGACAACAGCTTCTCTTGAAAAACAATTGAGACATATGGATACACCTATAGTTGGCAGAATTGTAAATGACTATTTTCTCGTAGATTTAAGAACAGTTCTTGAAGGAGAGGATGAAATTATTTTACAAGCTTTCAGGAAGATTTTTATGTAGCTCGGAGGAACGATGAAAAATATAATAATTGGCACAGCAGGACATATAGACCATGGCAAGACCACTCTCGTAAAAGCATTGACAGGAAGAGAGACAGACAGATGGGAAGAAGAAAAAAGAAGGGGTATTACTATTGATTTAGGGTTTACATATTTTGATTTGCCAAATGGAAACAAGGCTGGAATAATTGATGTGCCTGGTCATGAAAAATTTATCAAAAACATGCTAGCAGGTGTAATAGGAATGGACATTGTTCTTCTTGTTATTGCAGCTGATGAAGGGATAATGCCTCAAACAATTGAACATTTAAATATTCTTAATCTTCTTGGAGTAAAAAAAGGAATAGTTGTACTTACAAAGTATGATTTAATAGATTCAGAATGGCTTGAGTTGGTTATGGATGATATACGTGAAGCATTAAAAGAAACATTTTTAGAAAATGCTCCAATGATAGAGGTATCCTCAAAGACAGGTCACGGGCTTGATAAGTTAGTGGACATCATAGTAAAACAAACAGAAGTTGAGGTTGAAGAAAGAAATATAAACACTATTCCGAGATTGCCAATTGATAGAGTTTTTTCCATCACAGGATTTGGAACTGTAATAACCGGAACATTAATTTCAGGTACACTGAAAAAAGGTGAAGAAGTAGAAATTTTTCCGGTAAATAAAATCAGTAAAATTCGTAATATTCAAGTTCATTCTCTAGATGAAGAAAAGGCATATGCAGGTCAAAGAACTGCTATAAATTTATCTAATATCAAGAAATCAGATATTTATAGGGGATGTGTAATTGCACCTGTAAATTCCATGAAAAATACCATGATGCTTGATGTAAAATTGAACATACTGAAAAGCTCAAGACGAATTATAGAAAATCGCTCAAGACTTCACCTGTATACTGGTACATCAGAAATTCTCTGCAGGGTGGTTCTGCTTGACAGGGATGAGCTTTCTCCAGGCGAGAGCTGCTATGCACAGCTGAGATTAGAAGAAGAAATAGCTGTAAGAAGAGGTGATAAGTTTATAGTAAGATTTTATTCACCAATGGAAACAGTAGGCGGAGGAGAAATAATTGAACCTGTGCCACTTAAAAAGAAAAGATTTGATGATAAGCTGATAGAGGAACTTAAAGTCAAGGAAAAGGGTAGTAGTACAGACGTTATTGAAAAAATCATAAGAGAGAATTCTAAAAATGTACCTACTGTAACAGAAATTGCTAAAATTACAGCTTTATCAGAAGAAGAAATAAAGAACAGTGTTGGAATATTGGAAGATGAGGAAAAGATTACAACCTTCAATTTAAAAAATGACAAATATTTGTGGCATAAGAGCTTTGAGAGGGAGATAGAAGAAGGTATTGAAAAATATCTTTATAATTATCACGAAAACAACCAGTATTCAAAGGGAGCAAAGAAATCTGAAATAAAAAGCAGGTATTTGCCGAAGATAAAGCAAAATGTATTTGATTTGGCCATTAATTCCTTTGTTGATAAAGGTCTCATAAAACAAGACGGAGAATTCATATCACTTCCTTATTTTAAAATTGTATATGATGATAATTATAAAAAATATGAGAAGTTAATATTAATGGCAATAAATGATGCTAACTATGAATTCATTAAGCCGGAGGACCTAATAGCTCATATGAACTATGAAAAGTCAGAAGAATTAATTGCTTTGATGATTGAAAACAAATTACTGGTAAAGATTAACGAAGTCGGTATTACAACTGAAGAAATCTATAATAAGGCAAAAGAACTATTGATTGAAAGTATTAAGAAAAATTCAAAAATTACTGCTGCTGAATATAGAGATATACTTAATACAAACCGTAAAAACGCAATAGGACTATTAGAGCATTTCGATATGCAAAGAGTTACGAAAAGGGTTGGAAATGACAGGGTTTTATATTAAAATTGCTTTCTTAAATCATCTGAAAGGCAAGATTTCGCTTGACAATTTTTGCTTTACATTGTAATATTATTAAAAGTTTAATTTTTGTAACAAAATAATTTATGGAGCGTAACAAATGAAGGTGTTATTAGTTGATGACGAGCTTTTATTGATTAAAGGGCTTAAGTATAGTCTGGAGCAGGATGGATATGAGGTTGAATCAGCTCTTGAAGGCAACGAGGCATTAAGAAAAATTTCGTTAAATGAATTTGACATTGTGATTTTGGATTTGATATTACCTGACTTGGATGGTCTTGAAGTTTGTCAGAAAATTAGGGAAATTTCAAATGTTCCGCTTCTGATTCTCACTGCAAGTAATGAAGATATGAATAAAATATTAAGTCTTGAGTATGGTGCAGATGATTATGTTACAAAACCTTTTAACATATTGGAATTAAAAGCCAGACTAAAGGCTATACTTCGAAGGACAAAGGGAGTTTCTCAAAAGTCAAATGAACAAGCAATTGTTGTTGATGATTTTGTTATAAATGCTTTGGGCAGAAAAGTTAGTCTGCACGGACATGACATAAATCTTACTGCAAAGGAATTTGACTTACTGTTGCTTCTTGCTACAAACCCAGGGAAAGTATTTTCAAGGGAAGAACTATTAGAAATAATCTGGGGCTATGAATATTTCGGAGATTTAAGAACTGTTGATGTACATGTAAGAAGACTAAGAGAAAAAATTGAAAGCAATAATAAAAACTATGAATATATACTCACAAAATGGGGCGTTGGTTATTATTTCAGAAACAATCATTAAACCGTGAATCATATTTATTACAACGTATATTTAGTCTTTTAATATATTATATGGTTTATTTAGTTTTTTAAAATATTCTAAAAATATTTTAAAAATACATATTGACAAAATATTTGACTTATGATATTTTTTATAGAAATATATATCAGGGGTCAATGAAATGATAAAAGTTAATTGCAGCAAAATACAATTTAAAAATGAAAAGCATGTTAATATTAATAATATTATTGTTTATATATTTAATAGCTGTCGCTAATTGCGGCAGCTATTTTTTTATGTATGCATAATTTTAATAAATATGATGGAGGAAGATATGAAAGGAAAATTAATTCTAGAAAATGGAATGATATTTGAGGGAAAATGCTTTGGCAGTGTAGCTGATACCATTGGCGAAGTTGTATTTAATACCGGGATGACAGGTTACCAGGAGATTTTAACTGACCCATCTTATTATGGTCAGATTGTAACAATGACATACCCATTGATAGGCAATTACGGCATCAATTTAGATGATATGCAATCTTCATCGCCTAAAGTTAGGGGATTTATTGTCAGGGAATTGTGCAATGTTCCCAATAATTTCAGATGCGAAATAGATTTAGATGTATATTTGCAGAAAAATAATATAGTTGGAATAGAAGGAATTGATACAAGACAGCTAACAAAAGTAATAAGAAATTCGGGAACTATGAAAGGAATAATAACAGCATGTGATTTGAGTACAGATGAAATAGAAAAAAAATTTAGCAATTTTTCAAATAACTCAGCTGTTGATATGGTAACTACAAAAAAAGCATATTCTGTGGGCAAAGGTGAAATTAAAGTTGGAGTTTTAGATTTTGGGATAAAGAAAAATATTCTAAACTCATTTGCTGAAAGAGGCTGTGCCATGACGGTCTTTCCGGCTCATACCAGTGTAGAAGAATTGCTGAAACATGATTTCGATGGAATTTTTCTTTCAAACGGCCCCGGCGATCCTGCAGATATTCCTGATGTTATTGAAAATGTAAATAAATTAATAGGAAAAGTACCGATAGCTGGTATTTGCCTAGGTATTCAAATAATCGCCTTAGCACTTGGTGCAAAGACAGAAAAAATGAAATATGGGCACAGAGGAAGCAATCATCCGGTTAAAAACTTAATTACAAAAAAGGTAACAATTACCTCTCAAAATCATGGCTACGTAGTTAACAAAGAATCACTGACTGCTGACTTGGAAATAACACATGTAAATATAAATGATGGTACTATAGAAGGATTGAAACATAAAACCCTTCCTGTCATGGGAGTTCAATACCATCCTGAGGCATGTCCAGGGCCTCAAGATTCATTCATAATTTTTGATGACTTTATTAGAATGTTTAAGGAGAAAAAATATGACATTAAATAGAAATATTAAAAAAGTTCTGGTTATAGGCTCAGGACCTATTATCATAGGGCAGGCAGCTGAATTTGATTACTCCGGTACACAGTGCTGTAGAGCATTGAGGGAAGAAGGTATTGAAACTGTTCTTATTAATTCCAATCCTGCAACCATTATGACTGATGCGGATATCGCTGATAAGGTTTATATTGAACCTTTAACTGTTGAATATGTGGAAAAAGTTATAGCCAAAGAAAGACCTGATAGCGTAATTGCCGGAATGGGGGGACAGACGGGTCTTAATTTAACAGTTGAGCTTTTCGACAAAGGCATATTGAATAAATATGATGTCAAAGTAATAGGAACTAGTGTTGAATCAATAAAAATTGGGGAAGATAGAGAAAAGTTCAAGGAAATGATGAATAAAATAAATGAACCAATAGTTGATTCTGAGATAGTTACAACTTTAGAAGATGGATTAAAGGCTGCAGAGAAAATAGGCTATCCCATTATTATTCGACCTGCTTATACATTAGGAGGAACAGGAGGAGGAATTGCATATACTGAGGAGGAAATGAAGGAAGTATTGTCAGCAGGGCTTCAGTTAAGTATGAACAATCAGGTTTTAATTGAAAAAAGTATTAAGGGATGGAAGGAAATTGAATATGAAGTAATGAGAGACAAAAATGGTACTTGCATCTCTATATGTAATATGGAAAATTTCGATCCTGTTGGCGTTCATACTGGAGATAGTATCGTTGTTGCACCATCACAGACATTGTCAGATGTTGAATATCAGATGCTGCGAACTGCATCTTTAAAAATAATTAATGCTATTGGAATTGAAGGCGGGTGCAATGTACAGCTAGCATTGAATCCTCATAGCTTAGAATATGCCGTTATAGAAATTAACCCAAGAGTCAGCCGTTCTTCAGCGCTTGCTTCGAAGGCAACCGGATATCCTATAGCAAAAGTGGCTACAAAAATAGCATTAGGCTATGACCTTGATGAAATTATTAACCAGGTTACAGGAAAGACTTATGCGGCATTTGAGCCAACTTTGGATTATGTGGT
>JAQSYS010000065.1 GCA_029256005.1 Sedimentibacter sp. | reverse complement strand
TTAATATTTTATGTAGAATTATGTCGACACTTTATAGAACATACGTTCGACAAAGTGTTGCTATTTTTTTATGGTTGATATAATATGGAGATAGGAAATAGGAAATAGGAAATAGGAAATAAGAAATAGGAAATAGGAAATAGGAGATAGGAGAAAGGAAATAGGAGATTAGAAATAGGAGATTAAGAGATAGGGGAGAGTTCGTAAATTATTATATTTGAAGGGGGCTGATTAGCTTGAGATATGATAAAGAGAAGTTTAATTCATTGTATAAGGAGCTTAGAGATGAATTGAGCGATAAGACATTAGAGTGTGCTTTAAGTAAACTTAGGGAATTTAGAATTGAATTATTAGAGCAGAAAGTAAGCGAGGAAGAGGTACAATCCATCAATATCTTTATAGCTTTTGAATGCTTATTAATTAAGCGAAAATCAGGGACATGCTCGAAAGAAGAAGTAGATGATTTTATTATCTTTTTTACAACAAATAGATAATGGGTGCATATATTTAAAGTATCAACTAGAATGAATAATATAACTCATTAATTTTTGGTTTACATAAATGATGAAAAAGTTGAAAAAATGGTTGACATCAAAATAGTGCGCGAGTGGCTCAGTGGTGGAGTATCGCCTTGCCAAGGCGAGGGTCGCGGGTTCGAATCCCGTCTCGCGCTTAATTGAAAAGTATCGCTAATCCTTAAAATTAAGGATTAGCGATTTTTTTGTTGTTTGAAAACATGTGTGCATGATATGGGGGGGAAAAGATTGAATGTCATAGAAATTCAACTGAATTTATCAATAAAAGATAAAAATTATGACTTTACAAAAATAACTGAATCTTTATTTAAAACCGTAGACGAGTATAAAGTTTATATAAAAAGAGAAAAGAGAGAATGGTGTACACCTTCAAAAAACATCTATCAACTAAGTGATAATCACGATATGATTTATATTAATCACCATGATGATATAAAATTTTGTCTATTAAAATATAGAAATAATATTCCAGCTTTGAATCAGATTAAATGTATCATAGTTTCAGAAAATACAGACGTTGAATCATCATTAAAAACATTTCAAAACAAATTGAATAAGGACTATGAAGGGCACATAAAATTTAAAATAAACAATAAATGCAAAGGGAAAGTATATTTTTTCCATGAAAGTACACAGGACATTGTATCAAAAGATATGTTCTTAGAATTTGACATTATTATCAGGAATTATTATAAGACTTTTAAAGAGCATATAAAGACACCTGCTGTACTATTTCTACTATTTATAATGTCCTTGATTCTTTTCAAAGGCACATATATTAACTATTTAAAATTAATTGATAGTGGAGAAGACACTCAATCCATTCAGCAGAAAGCTACTATATTAACTAATGTTTTTTCAGGTCTTTTAACATCCACACTAATTGAATTAGTACTGACAATAAAAAACATTTTTAGGGATATTAAATATCATAGTTTCACTTTAAAAATTGAATTAGCATTCAATAAAGCTAAAATTGAGAATCAATTTTACAAAAGCAGTTATGCTTCAATTGGTGAGGGCTTAGGTGATACTACTTTACGACCATTTATACAGGGAGGAGAAAGATAAATGCGAATACCATTAATGAAAATTGTTCAACATAATAATTATATATATTCCTCAAAAATGACAGTAGGAAAGCTCAAAGAAGTTGTTAAATTAACTTTTAGGCAATCTTATATCAATGATAATAAAAAGCCTTATCTTGGTGGTAGTAACAATAGTAGTTTATTTAAATATATTAGTGATTTAAGTAAACTCGGTGTTGAGTGTGATTATGGAGATAATTATGTTCAACGCAAATTGCAACTTGACCGACTAAATAGCATAAGCAAATATATTTCTGATTCAAATAATATTATTCCGAATTCAATTGTATTAGCATGTTATAATATGGGCGTGGAAAGTAAATATACCGGAAATGATTATATTGACTTTATTAATCCTATTGATGAAAAACTCGGTCTTTATTCTATTGATATCACAAATGAGTATGTTATGACTGTAATTGATGGGCAGCATAGGCTTGCTGGTTATTTTTGTAATAACAACTCGGAAACAGATGAGATAGAGTTACCAATTGTACTTCTATTTGGACCATCCATATCTATGGTTTCAAAAATATTTATCGACATTAACGGAAATCAAAAATCTGTTGATAAGTCCCTTATTTATGATTTAACTGGTCTTTTAGAAGATGTATTTGATGAAAACAAACTAAAAGATAAAGAAATTAGAGCAATAAAAGAATGTCACAACATCATCCGCTCTCTATATGAGGAAGAAAGTTCACCAATCTATGATAGTGTTAAAATGCTTGGTACAGGCGATGGATTTATTTCTCAAGCATTTTTAGTAGAATGCATATATCCCATCATATACAAAGGAGTACTTTCAAAATATCAGACTCAAGAAAAGCTGAATGCGTTATATACATATTTAAAAGCTATTCAACATGTATTTCAAGAGGATTGGCCAATTATAGAAGATTGTCAGAATATTGAACAGCAGAAAAATTATCGGTATTTGGTCATATCAATAAAAAAGTCCCAATTACCAAAAACTCTTGGTCTTAGTGCAATGTTTAATAATTTTGAATATCATTTTAAAAAATGTGAATTTAATTATAAAAAATATATAGATTCTTTATATGTTTTGAAAGATAATATAGTCTGGAATAGATTGGAATATGACAGACTTAAAACAGAAAACAAATTGGGTTCTAAAATCTATGTCGAAGGAACAAATAAAGCAGCAATTCAAAATCTAACAAATCAAATTAGAGATGTTTTAGTTAAGAATTTTTATTAATGATATTGAACCATGATATTAATTACTGCATTGTTATTATTGCAATATAAAAAATACTAATGTCTCGAAGACTGATGTGTGCAATAGTGTGTTCAGATAAATAACAGAAGCCACAAACCTCCTATTTATCAGTATTTATGTGTGCGGAGATTTATTCGAATCCCGTCTCACGCTTAACTAAATTAATTGGGAAGCCTTATTTTATAGGAATTCCCGATTTTTTTATGTATCTTTTCCTGTATAAACTTATAGACAGTTTACAAAAAGGATTATATATATAGCTCAAGGTAGTATTTAGATTGCTGTGTCCGAGTAACTCACGGATTCAATGTAAAAGAACCTCACTTGCTCTTTTTGTATTTTTTACAATTTTTGTAAGTTGAAATTATAAAGAACAATTATACACACATTGTAGACATTGCGCTTTTTCCTTATTTTTATAGAGTTTTGGATTGGTGTAAAGTTCATTTTTATCTCTGATTAGGAAGACTTGATTTCAAGGTTTTCATTTTTTAAGTATTTTAAACCTATATATTTCAAGGATTTAGTATATAGTAAGTCTTTATTACTAGGGTAGAAAATATCTATAGCTATACAATTACCACGAAAATATGATAAAATAAAATATATTCATAATTAATATTTTATATATACCGAAATTATTTTAAATTTATCTAGAAGATATTATATCCTTTGTTGAGAAAGAAGGGTTTTCTTTTCATGAAAATACTAATGGTTTCAGATTTACATATTTCAAATAATTGGAATAAATGTTTAAATATATTATTAAAAAGAATCGACAAGATTTTTGATGTGATAAATCGTGAATCGGGAGCAACAGAAGAGTTAACTGTAGTAATGTGCGGAGATGTTGTAGATAAAGGAAAAATTAGATATTACAATGTCGCAAATAAAATTTTTGAATATTTAAAACAAAAAGCTGGTAATAGGAATATAGAATTTGTTATGGTTCCCGGAAATCATGATCTGAATCCTGATTGTGGTTTCAAAGCATTTGATGATTTTTGTGAAGAATTTCAAAATGGTATTGGAAAGTTTGTTGATGGTTCATGCTACTCCAAAATAGTTAATTCATTTAATTTTATACTATCTAACTCCACTTATCATAAATCAATTTATTATGGACAAGTTGACACAGAATCAATCATTGAAAATGTCAATCCTTATCTAAATAATATATTAATTACACATCATAGTCCCTTTAGTGAAGATACTAATGATACAGCAAATATACGCAATGTGATTCGTTTATTTGATGTTATTAATGACAAAAATATTATTTTTCATTTGCATGGTCATACACATGGAACTTATATTACATCAATTGCCGAAAATTGTAAATCTGTAGGTGTTGGTGCTATGTTTCTTAAAGCTAAAGAAATGGGAAGTCAATTCCATATATTATCTGTAGAAAATGAAAAAATAGTATCCATATATAATTATTACTATAGAATAGATCTTGACAAATATGTTCCTGTACTTATATATCCAGATAAGAGTAAGAATGATAATAATGCTTATATAATTTGTGATGAATATTTAGGTTATACAAAGCCAGAAAATTACATAATAAGAAAAGTTGGTCCTTTTGACATTGTACAACAAGGCGGGATAAGCTTATTCTATAATAAAGAACAAATAAAAAGTCTTAAAGAAATTATATATGAAAAAAAACATGTGGTATTGATTGGAGACGCTGGTTCTGGAAAATCCTATGAGCTTAATTGTTTAGCATATGTTTTGTCTAGCGAAAGAAAATTAGTTCCTATATTCATTCAATTAAATGATTATGTTGATTACACAATTGAATCTTTAATTGAGAAAAATTATAAGAAGGATATAAATTATAGGTTTGTTTTAATTTTTGATGGATTTGACGAAATTGAAGATAAAAATTTAAATACCTTTGCTAAGCGATTAAATCTATATGTAAAAGGTCATCCCGAACAAGAAATAATTGTTTCAACAAGAAATAATTTTTACAGAAATGCAATAGATCAAACCAATGCTGGGACTTTTAATAACTTTTTCGAATATACGCTTTGCCCATTAACAGATGCCGATATAATTGATTATTTACGTATCAGAGATGTAAATGATATTCATTTTTTGAATGAAATTAAGAAGAAAAAGTTAAAAGAACAAATTCAAAACCCATTTTTTTTAGTGCAATTAGTTGATTTATATATTTATGATAATGACTTACCTGTTATAGAGCAATTAATGGATAAACTAATCAATAAAATGCTTAAACAAGATGAAAATAAATATATTACAACAAAAGATATTGATAGTCGAAGATCAGAAATCTTATTTGTATTGGAAGAGTTGGCATTCGCAATGCAATGTTTAAAGAAAAATTATTTAGATTCAGAAGAATATCAGCAATTAATTTCAAAAGATAAACGCGATCTTCTCATGTATACTGGGATATGGTGTAAGGTCAACGGAAGTCAGTGGAAGTTTGAGCATAATAACTTTCGTGAATTTTTAGCAGCAAAATACCTAACTAAGAAGACTTTGAATGAGATAAAAATGTTAGTAACTTATTCTGAAAATCAGCATGAGTTAAAAGCTTCATGGTCAAATACATTGTCATTTTTAATATTGGTATACTTAAATCAAGAGTTAGTTGATTGGTTAGTTGACACTGCCCCATCTATCATAGTAAAATTTGAAACTTCAAGGTTAGATACATCTATACGAACCAAAATTTTATGTAAGATCCTAGATGAATATAAGAATAATAATATGTGGATTACTAGAAATCAGAATGACATAGAAGATTTGGCAAAGTTTGGTCAATCAGATGAGAGTATTGATTATTTAATTAATGAGATAACTTTCCACGCTAACTTTAGATCACAATCAAATGCATTACACATTATTGGCGCTATTACGAACTATTATAGCAAAGTTACTAATGTAAGAAATGCTTTAATTGCATGTTGTTTTAATGCATATACAAGAAATTATGAAATTAGAGCAGCCATAATGGCATTAACAAATTTAGAATTATTTAGTGAAGGTGATATTTATAACTTTATAAAATATTTTGCCAATGAAAAGGATTCTGAAATAAGATATGCCCTATATTGCTATATCATTGAATTTAATTTACAGGAGATTGCAATTGATTTTATCGTTGACGGGATAAAGATAATTAACTCTCATAATGGGGAAAATTACAGTGAAAGATCTAGAGTGCAAGAAATACTTAAAATGTTAGATACATATGAAGCGATTCACAAGGTTTTTCAATATATAATTCAGAGCAATGATTATCATGAAACAATACAAATTTTTGATGATACCATTGAAACATTATGCTATTCATCTGAAAAAATATATACCTCAGGTAAAACAGAAATATTAGAAGATATTATTCAGTTGTTTATAATATCATCAACACATTGTGAGCACAGAATAATGAACTCAACAAAAAAATTCTTAGTTAATACAAATGAAGTCTTTAAAACTTATAAAATTATATTAAATAATATAAAAGGCGAAAATCTTATTTTCAATTTAGAAGACATCATGGATGAAAAATGTATTGAGAACTTTCTATATAAATACAAAAATGATATGCTCGAAAACAAGGAATATTTTATATCATTTGTTCAAAGATATAGGAGAGGAAATTATAAATATAATGAATTGCGTGATGCTGTTTTACATAAAGACGGACTTTTTATAGAGGAAAAAGAAATCATTGATTATGAGGCATTGAAAAAAATAGGTGAACAGAAATTTTTTGATGCCTTATTCTTAATAAGCGAATTTAATAAATTAATTTTAGAGTTAGTTGAACTGTGTAACGGCACGGACACTTTATATGAAGACTTAGAACATATTTCTTTTCGAAGATTAAATAAACGATATGATTTAGATAAAGTACATTGGGCCATTTCTAATGTCAATTTTGAAGATAGAAAGGTTATTAATTTTTTAGATCATATTTTATCGTGGGAATTTTTTTCTATACATAATATATATAAAGAATTGAGTAATAATAAAACTATCTTAGTGAGCAAAGAGCAAGAAAATATTATTACGGATTATTGCTTAAAATCCATAGGAAACATTGATTTTGACAAAGAATTTACGTTTACTAAAGAGGGCACCACTTCTTTTTCGTGGAGAGCTGTGTGGTGCATGTATTTTGCCGAACGGTTTTCAATTGAATATGAACATTCTATTATATTAAATATGTTAATAGTACCGGCTTTCATCTTTCATAAAGAAAAAACTGAAGAACTAATTTTTTCCAATTATGTAACTAATCGTTTGAGCAAAAAAGAAATTGAAGATCAAATTCACAAAAATCTTAAAGAGAAAAATATTGTAGGGAGTTTGGCAGAAATGTATATTAAATATTGTAAAATAAAGGGCTTGCAATATGCAGTTGACTTGGCTTATTCTGTAATAT
Source organism: Sedimentibacter sp. (assembly GCA_029256005.1). Lineage (GTDB taxonomy): Bacteria > Bacillota > Clostridia > Tissierellales > Sedimentibacteraceae > Sedimentibacter. The sequence goes on along the minus strand of JAQSYS010000065.1, from coordinate 6,154 downwards.
TAGATGAATCATATACTGAATGGATACGGCGTATATCCTTAGAATATTTGATTGATATTAAAGGAAGAGATTTTATATTAGAAAAGTACCTTCCCGATTCAAATACAAACTTGTTAAATTTGATTGTTGATAATTTTACGAAACATAAGAATGAGAAACTAATTAATAGACTTGTTGAAGAAAATAAAAACTCTAATGATGGTTTGTTATATCTCAAATATTTGATCTTAATGAATAATGAATTTGGTCTAAAAAAATATTATGATATTGCTAAACAATTGAATACATTACCTGACATGACAGATGAAAATGATATTTTTCCTATTACCGAAGCCATATCAGAAGTATCCGAAATCGTTTGTCTGCCTATAATTATTGATTTAGTATTATTGGTATTCAAAAAGGGCTTTAATGACAAGCAATATTTCGGATTATATAATAGCGTATCAAAAGCTATAACAAAAATAAGTGAGACTAACCCGGGAGACGTTTTAGTAAGTTTAGAAAGCGCTAAATCTGATAATTTAGAGAATGAAGAATTCTTAAGTTACTGTAATCATAACTTATTAGAAATAAGAACACTATATTATAATCAACGTGACTTGCCTTGGAGCATTGACAAAATAAAACAATATATTTACATGTAATTAATTTATTTTCGGTAAATCTTTGATAATAAATAAGTTTTCAGTGATTTATTAATATTTCATGAGGCTAAGGGATATTTAGAATCAATAGCTAAATGGTTCTGTTTAGTTGTAGACAGGCTGTAGACACTTGATGAACAGTGCGCATTCCTCCTTATTTTAATAGGATTGCGAACCGTTGTAAAGTTCGAATCCCGTTTCGCGCTTAACTATTTTCCTCAGAAATCTAGAAAAATCAAGGCTTCTGAGGATTTTTCATTTCAGGAGTTTTGAGTGAAAATGTTTCAGAAAGAAATTTAATAAAGGGTCTTTCAATCCCTACCATGCTCATCAGGCTAAGTCACATGGGGTAATCTCGTTTTGAGTTTTTTAAATACAAGGATGTTACTCCATCCTTAAACTCTTGTTTTGTTAATGTTGCAAACAAAACTCAGTTTGTTTATTCCTTTTTTCTTCAGTATTTGTAGGACATGATTATGGTTCGAATCCCGTCTCGCGCTTAACTAATTTCCTTAGAAATCTTAAATATGTTCTAAAGCAAAAGAAAGAATGTTATAATGAGTAAAGTTATTGATATATTCATAGATTTAATGAGATATCAAGTGTATTATTTACAAATAATGTAGCATTAAAAGTATAGGAGACCACTATGATAAGAGATTATAAACAAACAGACATTGATGAAATAGTTAGGATATATACATTAGAGTACAAGGCAATGCCAGAAGAAATTGAAGTATTAAAATCTGCTTCTAAAATTTTGGTCTATGAAGAAAATGACATTATTCAAGGTTTTAGTCATATGGGAATAAATGGTGGATCTTGTTACCTAGAGATGGGCGCCGCGAGTAATGAACTAATAATGCCAGTGGGTTTATTGCTTTGGGATGATATGAAAAAGGTGTTTTCAGAGAAGTCTATTAATTTTATTAAAACATTTCACGTGAAGGATAATCTAGAATGGCAGCAGTTTTTCAAACGGATTGGATTCGAGTATTGGAATTCTGTATATCGTCTTTCTTATGAGGGACTTAAATTTGATGAACCTGATATTTGCGCAGTAAAATATGAAGATAAGCATTATGAGGATAAGATAAGGCTTGAGAGCGAAGCCTTTGCAGTATTAAGGGAACAAAATGAGATCCAACCATATAATTGGTATCTAAGTGCCAGTAAAGAAGCCCTTGAAGATAATAGAAAAAGAACATATGAAAATAGAGAATACATTTATTTGTTTTTTGAAGGTAATGAGATGATAGGGGCTTCAATGGTTAAGAATGCTGAGATAGATTTGTTGTTCGTAAATATTAAATATCAAGGAAAAGGCTATGGTAGAAAGATATTAGAATTTACAGTAAATAGAGGATTAGAGCAAAATGCAGCAGCAGTGAACTTAAACGCGCTAGCTAACAATGATAAGGCATTAAAACTTTATAATAATACTGGTTTCCAAGTTGTACAAGCTCAAGATTGTCGAAAGTTAATAATAAATTAATAACTTTAAATGTACATAGTATTTTAAAAAGTTACGATCTGATAGTTCGTTGTTGATATATTTTAGAATACATTTCAGAGCCAATCAAAAACGGGACAACCGTTATTATCGGTCATTCTAAATACAGAATTAGAGATTTAATAGCAGGCAATGTAGAAAGAACCATATTTCATGTGAGATAACCTATTTAGAACAAACCTTAATGTGTGCAAGTATGTGTGCAGATAAATAACAGAAGCCGCAAACCTCCTATTTATCAGTATTTGTGTGTGCGGGGATTTGTTCGAATCCCGTCTCGCGCTTAACTAATTTCGTCAGAAGTCCTTATTTTGAAAAGAGATCTGGCGATTTTTTATTTCTGTGTTTTTGAGTACTCATGAGTACATCGCTTTCAACTAGAGATTTTTTATTCTTGTGTGACAGTATTATTCCTTTCTCACTTGTTTTGTGAATAAAAACATAAACAATAGTATCTGATAAAGCTAAGCACACCCACTCTTATTTATACAATCTTATGGACGATGTTTTTACAACGAAACATTTTGTGTTTATGAAAGAAAATTAATAAAGGGTTCTTTGATCCCCGCCATGTTTCTTTGAGAGAGTCGAATGGTTAAATCTCCGATATGATTAAAACTAATTCTCGATATAAGAAAAAATACCAATAACCTTTTTCCCTGTGTGTAATTGTTATTGGGAAAAGTTGACATAAATAATAAATAACGATATAATTATCGATATTATTGATTAGATGCTTATATTGAAGTAACAAAATTTTAGAGCATTAGTTACATTAATATAAAAGTGTATTTTCAAATGAATGGAATTTAACCTATTAATAAAGGATGGGAATTATAAATGAAAAAATTAATATTGATATTTCTTGTAATTATATTGTTTACAGGGTGTAGAAAAACCGATACATATAAATTTAGTGAAGCTGTATCTCAAAACGGTGATTGGTCAGTTAAGAATGGGAACATTTCATTAAAAGACAGGGGTGCTTCTATAAAAATCAAGCTTACATATATTGGTGATGGAACAATTGATGAAGGTAAATCATGGTCTTGTAAGGTTATGGTATGTGAAACTAATAAAGAAAGCTCTATATATAATGCTGACGATATATTCACAAGACTTGATATTTATGGAAAAGAAATGACGGAAGGTGATACAAAAGTTGTAAGTAATGAAAATGATGTTGATGTTAATTTAGAAAATGAATATGATTTTAATCATGTATATTTAAAGATTGAATACACAAAAAATAACGAAGAATATGAAGATAACATTGAATTGTCCTTAAAAAACTAAATTTCCAACATAATTTCTTTACCATCTAATATTTCACAATTTTGTACTATACTTAGCTTCAATGTGTTTAACTAGCAAGGATAATAAGTTTATAGATAATTGGTACCATATTTTTATTGCAAATCTGAATATGTAAGCTATGAGTACCCTCTTTAGTACAAGCATTCTGATAATTATTAATCGTGACAAGCCTATTATCAACATAATACTTACGCCAAGGCTGTTCAGGAATTGATTTCATATGGTTGGAAGTATATAATTATAAAAAATTGTGTCCACTACATTTCTCTAGTATGAGGTTTTTTATACTATATTTTATTTGGGACAAAATCATTTGTGGTATAAGAGGAAATTATCATAAATGGACCATATAGTGATGTTAACCGTTATTGGAATGAGGTTACAGTTTGAAGATACACACTATAATAAATATTAATTTTGTAATATGTATTGTGAATGACATATTATAAATAAAAGTGGAGATAGATATGAATATACTAGTTATCGGTGGAACAAGATATTTTGGAATATACATGATTAATGACCTTCTCAAACATGGTCATAATGTAACTATTGCAACAAGAGGAAATGTTGATGTTACATTTGATAATGAGGTATCAAGAATCATACTTGAAAGAACAAACGCAGAAAGTATAAAAATGGCGCTTAAGGGCAAAAAATATGATATTGTAATAGATAAAATTGCTTATTGTTCTAATGATATAAAACATGTATTAGATGTGATTGATTGTAATAAATATATTTATATGTCAAGTACTTCTGTTTACGACCCCAAACATTGGAATACTATAGAAGAAGATTTTGATGGATTTGAAAAGGAACTGGTTTGGTGCTCTCGAATGGATTTTCCATATGAGGAAATTAAAAGACAGGCTGAATGTGCTTTATGGCAGATATACAAAAACGTAGATGCAATTGCGGTAAGGTATCCATTTACCATCGGTGAAGATGATTATACAAAGCGCTTATTATTTTATATTGAACATACTATAAAAGAAATTCCAATGAACATAAATAATATAGATTATCAAATGAGCTACATACGTTCAGACGAAGCAGGTAAGTTTATTTCTTTCTTAGTAGATAAGGATTTTACCGGAGCATTGAATGGAAGTTCTGACGGGACAATATGAATAAGAGAAATATTAGATTATGTTGAGTTAAAGACCGGTAAAAAAGCTATAATTTCTTTAGAGGGAGAAGATGCACCGTATAATGGAGAACCAGAATACAGCATCAATACAGACCGAGCCAAAAATCTAGGATTTCAATTTACCAATATAAAAGACTGGATTTTTGAACTGGTAGATTATTACATAAACCTTATATATTAGGAGGTATTAGCATTATGGGTGATGAATTGAAAATTAAGATGTACTCATTTACGGTGGACTGCAAAGACCCGCAGGAATTAGCAAAGTTTTATGCAGCATTGCTTAAGTGGGAAATGATGTTGATCGATGAAGGATGGGCATGTGTATACGCTCCAGGAACCAATCAAGGAACATATCCTAGTATATTGTTTCAACTAAATAATGAGTATAAACCGCCTGTGTGGCCGGAAGAGCCTGAATCTCAACAACAAATGGCACATATAGACTTCGCCGTTAATGATTTAGAAAAAGCAGTTCAATATGCAATCCATTGTGGAGCAACAATTGCAGATGATCAATTTTCTAATAATTGGAGAGTTATGCTTGACCCCGCCGGACACCCATTTTGCTTATGTCAAATGAAATCAATTATCGAGAGTGCTCATTTTGGGTTGTTATAAAAATCAGAAATTGATGGAAATTAACGATATTCCTGTAAATACAGCCATTAAAAGGAGGACTAAATGAACTTTACAGAATTTGAAACAGAACGTTTCCTATTTCGAAAACTTCGTGAGAGCGATTTTCCGATTGTATATGATTGGCTTGGCAATAGCGAAAATATGAAGTTTCGAAAAAGTACATTGAGCGAAGAAGAAACACATAAGTATTTAGATTGGGCTATATCAAGTGCGAATGAAGAAGAATGTAAAAACTTTGAATTTGCAACAATAATCAAAGAAACCGGGGCTTTAATTGGAGTTGCTTCAATTTTTAATTTAGATATTGAGCCTGAATTAGGGTGGACGATACACCGCAACTATTGGAGACATGGTTATGGAACAGAAATGGGAAAAGAACTATTAAATTTCGCTTTTGGGACGCTCAGTCTTAGACGCATTATAGCGGGATGTAACGCTAATAATATAGCCTCATATCGGATAATGGAGAAGATAGGAATGCGTCGCGAGGCTCATTTTATCAAGTCCCAACGCAGAAACAACGAACTTAATGCTGAATGGTGCGATAGGTTTCAATATGCAATTTTGTGGGAAGAATGGAAGAAGTTAAGATGTAATTTAACAACAGAAAGGAAGATGTACGTTGAATAAAAAAATTTATATTCCAGTTTTAGCTTTTGTAATCATTATTATACTTTCGTCTAGTTTTCATAGAGATAACGAGAATGCCTCCATTAATTACGCTGTTGAGAACGAGGATACTTCATCTGCTATTACAGTTCTGTCACCGATGACATTATCGAATAATGATATGTATCCACTATATGGTGAAAATCAATATTTGAGATTACAAATGGTAAAAGGCAAATACTATGAAGATTGGTCTCCAAGCCCATACATGGG
>JAQSYS010000064.1 GCA_029256005.1 Sedimentibacter sp. | reverse complement strand
CAATGACTCTAACTTCCTTTTCACGAATTTGTTCGTTGATTTGAAGTTCTTTAATAATTTACACCTCCAATGATTTTTCAATTGACTTCCTTATTACATTTATGATTCCAGTATAATAACTTTATCTTTCTATTTAGAATCCAATTGTTACAAAATAAAAAAGACAGCCCAATCACCGCTATCTTTAAAAAATACAATTTAAATGCATTTATTTATTAACCTTACTAGCAGTCATTCAACGCCGTAAGGTGAGAAGCGGTCACTTCTTCTTGAATCTACTTTAGTATATACATCATTACAATAAATGTCAACAATTATTTTTTAATTCTGTTATAACTTTTTATGTTATGGAAAAGATAATTTTATCAAAATAAATTTTTCTAGTTGGGGAGGTAAAATGAAAAATAAATATCTTTTAATTGCAGTTTCATTTATTGTTTACAATATTATTATAATAATATTATCAAATAAATATTCCTTGTCAATGGTGTTTTTTTTACCAATGGTGTTTTATGCAATGTACATGGTCAAGTTATTGACAACATCAAACAGAAAAAATGAAAGCAACAGCTCAAATATGTTTATGGAAGAAACAAATGAAATGGTGGGTTCAACAACATATTTTGATAAAAAAAAGACTGATGAACCGAAAATACAAATAGGGTTTGAAGATGTAGCAGGTTTAGAGGAAATTAAGGAAGACTTAATGGACGTAATTGACTTTTTAAACAATGAAGACAAATATAAGTCAATGGATGCCAAGGTTCCTAGAGGCATTCTGCTTTATGGACCTCCTGGAACAGGCAAGACTTTAATTGCAAAAGCAATTGCTGGCGAAGCAAAAGCGACTTTCATATATTCCAGCGGTTCTGAATTTGTTGAGAAATATGTTGGTGTTGGAGCTAAAAGAGTTAGAATGATTTTTGAAAGAGCGAGAAAGGAAGCACCAAGCATAATTTTCATAGATGAAATTGATGCTCTCGGCGCGAAACGAAATTCAGAAAGTAACAATGAGAAAGATCAGACTCTGAATCAACTTTTAATAGAGCTGGATGGCTTTAATAATGCCAGCAATGTTATAGTAGTTGCTGCTACAAACAGATTAGATTTATTGGATGACGCCTTGCTAAGACCCGGACGCTTCGATAGAAAAATTTACGTTGGCAATCCAAACTATCATTCCCGCTTAAAAATTTTAGAAGTTCATACTAAAAATAAACCATTAGATAAAAAGGTGCAGCTTAAAGATATTGCCACCAAAACACATGGTTTTTCAGGTGCTCAACTTGCAAATATTGCAAATGAAGCAGCTTTAAAAGCAATTAAGGATAAAAGCAAAAAAATTAATGCAGATAATTTTGAATTTGCTATTGAAAAAATTGCAGCTGGTTTGGAAATCAAGCATTCGACCGTTTCCGATAAGGAAAAAAGAATTGTTGCATACCATGAAGCTGGTCACGCAGTCGTTGCCAAAATACTCAACATTGATAAGGTGCAAAAAATATCTATCATTCCTAGAGATAAGGCTCTAGGGTATGTGCTTAAATTTCCAACTGAAGATAAATTTCTTTATACAAAAAAAGAACTATGCGACAAAGTTACAGTGCTTTTAGCCGGCAGAGCTTCTGAAGAAGTATTCATGGGTGAAGTATCAACAGGGGCATCAAATGATATAAAGGAGTCTACCAATATAATTTATGAAATAATCTGCAGCTATGGCATGGGTAAGAACACGCAAAATACATGCATTGATGAAAGACTGTTCAAATATTATTTGGACACCATAAAGGATGAAGCATCAGAAATGGCTAAAGATTCATATGAAAAATGCCTTGAAATAATCAAAGAAAATGAGGCTACCGTAAAAAAAATAGCTGAATATCTAATTAAAAACGAAACAATGAATGCTGAAGAACTTGACGAAATGATGGATGAAAAGAAAAAAAGAGCGCTGATATAAAAAGTATATGCTCCACTTAAAAAAGGTGGAGCATTGCTGATTGTTTTTACTAATTACTTATAACAATTTTTCCTGCTACTATAACTGTTCTTATATTAATATCATCATCAAATAAAATCATATCTGCATCTTTTCCCACTTCTATGCTCCCCTTATGCTTATCTACACAAATAGCCTTTGCTGGTGATAAGCTTGCCATTCTAACTGCTTCACAAACAGGAGTTTTTAAATACTTCACCATATTATAAACAGCTTTCCTTAAATTTAATGTCGAACCTGCTAAACTGCCATCTTCTAGTCGAGCCGCTCCTTCTTTTACTGTAACCTTTTGTCCACCAAGTTCATATTCACCATCTTCTAGTCCTGCAGCCCTCATAGCATCAGAAACTAAGATTGTTTTATCCGGCCCCTTCAATTTCATAGCTATTTTAACAGCTGCATCATGAAGATGAATTCTATCATAAATTAATTCGCAGAACACTCTTTCATCAGACATTGATGCTCCAACTATTCCAGGTTCACGGTGAGTAAAGTTTCTCATTCCATTATATAGATGAGTTGCGACAGTGGCTCCATAAGCAATACCTTCCATTGCTTCATCATATGTTGAGTCAGTGTGAGCCATGGCAACTGTTATAAAGTTTTCTTTTATTTTTGAAATTAATTCTAATGCTCCTACTCTTTCAGGAGCTAGTGATATCATCTTTAATTTATTATTTGATATAGTCACTATATTGTTAATAAAATCCAAATCAGGTTCCTTAATGAATTCCTTTGGTTGAGCTCCTTTTTTGCTGATTGAAAAGAAAGGACCTTCCAGATGGATTCCCAGTATTTGCGATATATTTTCTTTATTTTTATAATTTGCAATATTATCTACAGCTTTGATAATATTTTCATAAGATTGAGTTAAAACTGTTCCTAAATATGAAGTAACCCCATTTTGTAAATGAAACTGCCCTATTTTTTCTATTGCTTCTTCTGTTGCATCCATGAAATCATAACCAGAATTACCGTGATTGTGGATATCTATAAAGCCTGGTGATAAATAGTTGCCTTTACCATCAATTATTACATGCATTGATTTCATATTTATATTTTTATCCAAATCTATATTGGTAATTTTTCCTTCATTAACAACTACACAGAAATCGGTTAAAACTTGATCTGGAGTAATTAGTTTTATATTCTTAATCAAAGTACTCATTATTAACCTTCTTGATATTATTTTTTATAATATAAATATTGAATTTCTTCATCAAATTTTTTTAGCTGCGTCTTTATCTGTTATTATTGTTATGTCGTTATGTAGCTGTAATATTGATGCAGGCAGTCCAGGTGTGATTTTCCCTTTTATTGTTTTTGATACTGCATCTGCTTTAGATTCACCAGTTGCTAATAATATTATTTTTTTCGCAGAGAGAATTGTCTTAATTCCCATTGTTATTGCTGTTTTCGGAACACCTTCTGCATCTTTAAAGAATCTTGAGTTAGCTTTAATAGTATTCTCTTGAAGAATAACTTCATGAGTGTATGGTTCAAAGTAATTTGAAGGTTCATTAAAACCTATATGACCGTTTTTCCCAATCCCAAGAAACAGAATATCCATGGAGCCTTCTTCTTTTATTTTATTTTCATATTCAATGCATTCTTGTTGCACATCTGTTGTTGTGCCATTTGGAATATGGATATTTTCTTTTTTAATGTCTATATGTGAAAACAGGTTTTTATTCATGAAATAATAATAGCTGTATTTGCTATTTTCATCCAATCCAATATACTCATCTAAGTTAAAAGATATTACATTTTGAAATGATATGTTTTTATTTTTATATTCGTTCACTACTATATCGTACATGCCAAGCGGTGTTCCGCCTGTAGGCAGACCAAGAACCGCATCGTTTTTTGCTTTAACAACATTTAATAAATATTGAGATGCCAGTTTACTTATCTCTTGATAATTATTTTTAACTATTACTTCCATTGTTAATAAATCCTTTACTATCATAGTTCATATAATTGTTAATCTTTTATGCTTAAAAAAATAAATATTTCAATTCTTATTACATGAATTTAATCATTCCATTTGCTTAAATTCATTTATTGTTTGAACAGTATTTTCAAGATAGTCTATTGTGCTGTCATATTTTGAAGTTGCATAGCACATAAATAAAACATCTATTATATATAACTGAGACATACGTGATGCCGTTGCTGCACTCCTAAAAGGCGATTCAATACTGTAAGGAGTGTAAATGCTATATTTTGAAATCTTTCCTAATGAAGTTTTCCCATACTTTGTTATGCCAATTGTATTTATCTCTTTTGAATTTGCCAACTCAATAAGTTTTATTGTCTCGCTGGTTTCACCTGAAGATGATATGCCAATTACAAGATCATTTTGCTTCAAATTTGCTATCATTGTGGCGTTTAAATGTGTATCTTCAATAGCATAGCATGTTTTGTTCACACGCAGAAATTTTTGCTGAGCATCCTTTGCTGCTATAAAAGATGCACCCATACCATATACCAAGATTGTGTCTGCCTTGTCGATTATTTCTATGCTTTTTTGTATTGTTTCTTCATTAAAAAACTGCATAGTCTCATCGATTGATTTTATGGCATTGTTTCTTAAACTTTGAGAAATTGATTTAATTGTATCATTTCTTTTGATGTCAGAATAAGATGCATCGTGTGAAGAGTTTAAATCTCCCAAAATTCTTATTTTAAGATCTTGAAAACCACTTAGTCCCAATGACTTGCATAGTCGCATAGCAGCAGAGCTGCTTGTTTCGCTTGCATCACCAAGTTCAGATACAGTCATAGTAACAATTTGACTTGGATTATTGAGTATAAAATTTGCTGTCTTTTTTTCTGATTCCGGCAATTCATCTAAAATATTTTTAATCATTATAAGTCCGCCTGACTTGATTGGCATGTATATACCTCCGAAGATTAATTTATAGATTCAAGAGCTTTCTTTATGTATCCTTTGTTTTTATCCAATATTTTTTTCGCATCTTCTTTATTTAATTTGGAAATTATCATAAATATTGCAAGCTTGCAATTATAGTTTGTTTCTTCCAACACAGCTTCTGCTTCCTCATGGAATACTCCTGTTGCTTCCATAACTATATTTTTGCATCTTTCGAATAATTTATCATTTGAAGCTTTTACATCAACCATTAAATTTTCATACACTTTTCCATACTTTATCATTACCCCGGTTGATATCATGTTTAGCACTAATTTTTGAGATGTTCCAGCCTTCATTCGCGTTGAGCCTGTTACTGCCTCTGGCCCTGTTACAGGGCAAATTGATATTTCTGCAACTCTGTTCAACAATGAATCAGGGTTATTGCTTATTCCTATTGTAACAGCTCCAATGATATTAGCGTACTCCACTGCTCCTAGTACGTATGGAGTTCTGCCGCTTGCTGCTATTCCCACCAATATATCATTTTTGTTAAAATTGATTGACTTTAAATCCTGGATTCCAAGTTCAGAATCATCTTCAGCTCCTTCAATGGATTTTACAATTGCTTTCTCTCCCCCTGCAATAAAAGCTTGGACTAATTCAGGATCGGTTCCATATGTGGGTGGGCATTCAGATGAGTCCAGTATTCCGATTCTTCCACTGGTTCCTGCACCTATATATATTAGCCTCCCTCCTCCGTGGAGTTTTTCCACAATTGTATCAACTGCATTGGCAATATTACTAATTTCTTTTTCAACTGCCAACGCAACCTTTTTATCTTCGTTGTTTATCATTTGAAGCATTTCTCTTGTTGAAACGCTATCTATGTTCATTGTAGATTCATTTCTGTGTTCTGTTAATAATTGTTGAGTATTAATTTTAGTCACCTCTTTTTTATTGAGAGTACCCTCTCCTAATATAAATGACAGGCAGTCTGATGAGTTCCGCCCATATTTTCAAGCATTGGTCTTTTTTCCTTGCAAATATCCATTGCTTTTTCACATCTGGCATAAAAGGCACATCCTACCGGTGGATTTACAGGGCTTGGAACATCTCCCTTAAGTATTATTCTTTTCTTCTTTTGAAGTGGATCCTTGGAAGGTACCGCTGATAGCAATGCCTGTGTATAGGGATGTAATGGTCTTATGAAAATCTCTTCCGTTGAACCTGTTTCAACCATTCTTCCTAAATACATAACTGCAACAGAATTGCTTATGTGTCTCACAATATTAAGATCATGTGAAATAAAAATGTAAGTTAGCTTCAAATTTTTTTGCAATTCTATCAATAAATTTAAAATTTGTGACTGTATTGAAACGTCCAGTGCTGATACAGGTTCATCAGCCACAATAAATTTTGGTTTACTTATTATTGCCCTGGCAATGCTTATTCTCTGTCTCTGCCCACCGCTAAACTGGTGAGGGTATCTTTCAAGCTGATCTCTTGAGAGACCTACCTGGTCCATTACCCATAGAACCTGTTTGTTTATTTCATCTTGAGACATATTAAAATGTGTTTTCAATGGTTCTTCTAGAAGTTTTTTTACGGTCATTCTAGGATTCAATGAGCTGTATGGGTTTTGAAATATAAGCTGCATATTTCTTCTCTCTTTCCTCATTTCTTCCTTCGAAAGTTTTAGCACATCAACACCATCAAATGTTACCTTTCCTGATGTTGGCTCAATGATTCTTAAAATGCTTCTTCCCGTAGTTGATTTCCCACAACCTGATTCGCCTACAAGAGCAAATGTCTCTTGTTCATTAACCTTGAAGCTTATGTCATCAACCGCATGAACGTAACCAGCAGTTTTTTTAAACACACCTGCTTTAACAGGAAAATACGTTTTTAAATTTTCAACTTCCAACAATAATTTATTCATTTTCTATCACCGCTTTCTCCGTAAAGCCAGCATCTGCATTTGTGTCCTTTTTCTATTTCAATAAGCTGAGGAGCTTTTTGTCTGCATATGTCCTTTGCCATTCTGCATCTTTCTTCAAATCGGCATCCATTTGGGATATATCCTCCAGCAGGAACCAAGCCAGGAATAGTATATAATTCATTACTCTTATCTCCCAATGACGTCACTGCTTTTAAAAGACCTGTTGTATACGGGTGAGCTGTTTTATGAAACAAGCTTACCACATCTGTTTCTTCAACCACCTGTCCAGCATAAAACACTGCAACTTTTTCGCAGGTTTCTGCTATAACACCCAAATCGTGAGTTATCATAATTATTGATGTATCATATGATTCCTTTAATTCATTCATTAAATCCAATATTTGTGCCTGTATGGTAACATCTAGGGCTGTTGTTGGTTCATCTGCTATTAAAAGTTTTGGTTTACATATAAGGGCTATAGCTATCATAATACGTTGAAGCATTCCACCGGACAGTTGATGTGGGTACTCCTTTAATATTTGCTCAGCTCTTGGAATGCCAACCTTCTTTAGCATCTCCAAAGCAATTTTATGTTTTTCAACTTTTTTTAAATTTGTATGAAAGTTTAAAGTTTCTACTATTTGTTGTTCTATAGTAAAGATTGGATCCAATGCAGTCATTGGCTCTTGAAATATCATAGATATTTCTTTTCCTCTTAATTTTCTCATTTCTTTTGTTAATGACAACAGATCTATTTTACCTGTCTCTGATTCAAACAATATTTGGCCTCCGCTAGTTTTCAGAGGATATGATAAAAGTTGCATAATTGATAAAGCGGTAATGCTTTTTCCGCAGCCGGATTCTCCTACGATTCCATAGCTTTGTTTTCTACCAATTTCAAAACTCACATCATCTACTAATGTTTTAGTGCTGTTTTTTGTAACTAAATCAATACCTAAGTTTTTAACTTCCAATAAATTTCCCATAACTCACCTCTCTACAGCTTCAATCTAGGGTCAAGCACGTCTCTTAAACTGTCTCCTAAAATATTGAAGGATAAGATTGTGCAAATGATAAATAATGCAGGGAATATAACAAGCCATGGAGCAACTTCCATATACTTTCTGCTTTCGTTGAGCATTGAACCCCATGATGGGTCAGGAGGCTGTATGCCAAGTCCTAAAAAGCTCATCGAAGCTTCAGTCAATATTGCACCTGACAATGCTAAAGTTATTTGAACAGTAAACGGTGCTAATATGTTTGGAATTATGTGCTTTAGTATAATATTGATGGACTTTAATCCGATGCTCCTTGCACTGGTGATGTACTCCATTGACTTTACTGAAATTACAGATGCTCTCACTGTCCTAGTAAACACTGGAGTATTGACAATTCCTATGGCTATCATAGTATTGGTAATGCTTGGTCCCAATGCCGATACGATAAATAATGCAAGAAG
>JAQSYS010000063.1 GCA_029256005.1 Sedimentibacter sp. | reverse complement strand
GTTCCTGTTTTATCAGAGCATATTACAGATGTTGCCCCTAATGTTTCAACTGCTAAGAGTTTTTTTACAATGGCGTTTTTGCCAGCCATTCTATTCATTCCAATTGATAATACTATTGTTACTATTGCAGGAAGTCCCTCAGGTATTGCAGCTACTGCAAGGCTTATGGATGTTAGCATCATTTTTAAAACCTGTCTACCTTGGAGCAACCCTACTAAAAAGACTATTATGCATATAATGATTGTCAATGTTCCCAAAACCTTGCCCAATTGATTCAATTTTATCTGTAGCGGTGTTTCTTCATCATCGTAAGATTGAATTTTAGTTGCTATATTTCCTATTTCTGTATTGTGGCCTGTATCAACTACAACGCCTCTGCCCCTGCCATAGGTTACTATTGTGCTAGAGAAACACATATTATGCCTGTCCCCTATTCCTACAGAGCCGACAATTTGAGCTTTTGCATCCTTTTCCACAGGAACAGATTCTCCCGTTAAAGAAGCTTCCTCCACTTTCATGTTTGAGCTTTCTAAAAGCCTTATGTCTGCAGGTATAATGTCTCCTGCTTCCAAAACAACAACGTCACCCGGCACAATTTCAGCAGCTGGCAATGTTAATAAGTTTCCTTCTCTCACTGCTTTAGCATTTGGTGCACTAAGTTTTTGTAATGCTTCAACTGATTTTTCAGCCTTGCCCTCCTGGTATATCCCGAGGATTGCATTAATTACAACTATGGCGAGAATAACAAGCGCGTCTTCTCGTTCTCCGACAAAAGCCGAAATTCCTGCAGCTACAAGTAAAATGATGATTAAAAAATCTGTGAATTGAGCTAGGAGTTTAGATAAAAAACCCTTTTTTGACTGTGCCTCTAATTCATTTTTACCGTATTTAGTTAATCTTTCAGCTGCTTCTTTGTTACTTAATCCAATACTTAAATTTGTTTTAAGTTCATTTAATACTTCTTTTTTACCTTTGTTATACCATTCCAAATTATTCTTCCCCCTATGATAATCTGATGTTGTTAGAAAATATCTTTATCAACATTTAATAGTATAATATATTAGGTATTTTTTTATTTATTCCTAATTTGGGGACATTCCTTAACGCTTACCCCAACGACTTACACTTCGTTAAGGTGTGTCCCCTTTCCTAATATTTGTCCCATCCTCACTCCCATAAGAGAAGCCATCATAAGTCCTCTGGTCCAGCCGCTGGCATCTCCGAGACAGTGCAAATTTTTAATGTTTGTTTCAAAATCCAGACTTAAATCTACCTTATTGCTGTAAAACTTAACTTCAGGTCCATAAAGTAATGTTTCTGTAGAAGCAAAACCAGGCACTACTGTATCTAATGCTTCAATGAAGTTTATAATATTTGTCATGGTTCTGTATGGCATAGCCGAAGTGATATCTCCAGCAACTGCATCTGGCAATGTAGGAATTACATTGGACCTTGACAATTCATTCTGCCATGTTCTTTTACCATCCAGAATGTCGCCGTATTTTTGAACCAGTATTCTTCCGCCTCCAAGCATATTTAAGAGCTCTGCAACTTTTGCTCCGTATTTGATAGGCTCATTGAACGGATGGCTGAAATTATGCGAGCTTAATATAGCCAAGTTAGTGTTATTTGATTTCTTATCTTTGTATGAATGTCCATTAACAACGGCAAGATTATTGTCGTAATTTTCCTGACTAACAAAGCCTCCCGGATTCTGACAAAATGTTCTTACCTTATCCTTAAACGGTTGTGGATAACCAATTAATTTTGATTCATACAAAATATTATTTACCTTTTCCATTACTTCATTTCTTACTTCAACTCTTACTCCAATATCAACTGTACCTGCTCTATGATTGATGTCATGCGCAACACATAATTGCTTTAACCAGTCTGCGCCCTTTCTGCCTGCAGATATAACTACATTATCAGAATAAAATCTCTCTTCAGAATTTTTCTTTAATGAATCAGTTACTATAACTCCCTTAATGGCACCATTTTCCACTATTATGTCTGTAGATGTTGTTCCGAATTTTATTTCTACTCCGTTTTCTACCAGGTGGTTTTGAATTTTTTGATATATTTCCTGTGCTTTTTCTGTTCCCAGATGTCTTATAGGACAGTCTACTAACTTTAGTCCTGCTTCTATGGCTTTTCTTCTTACTTCCTTTATTTCTTCCTTGCTTTCAATACCCTCAACTTTTGTGTCAGCACCAAATTGAAGATATATTTTATCTGTGTAATCAATTAATTCCTGCGTATATTCATACCCTATAAGTTCAGGCAAATCTCCCCCTACCTCAGGGCTTAATGAAAGCTTGCCGTCAGAAAATGCACCTGCTCCTGAAAATCCTGTTGTAATGCTGCAATATGGCTGGCAATTAATGCATTTCTTCGTTTTATCCTTAGGACAATTTCTTTTTTCAATTGCTTTTCCCTGTTCAATCAATAATATTTTCTTATCAGGCTGTATTCTGTTAAATTCAAATGCAGTAAATATTCCTGAAGGACCTGCACCAACAATTATTAAATCGTATTTCATTTTGTCTCCTTCATGTTTCTTAATATTCTTATTACCTTATGTTTTTTCAATATTCTTATTTTACTATAAATATCTTAATATTCAATTAAAACAACTTCATTTTCGCTTAAACCGGATGTTATTTCTGCGTAATCATCATTCTTTAAGCCTGTGGTAACTTCTTTTTCAACTTCTTTGTCATTATCTATGACTGTTACAAATTCCTTTTGATTTTTCTCGTATATGGCATCTCTATCAACCAAAAGCACATTTTCTTTTTCTTCAAGGATAATAACCACATCAATCTCTGCGCCGATTTTCATTTTCATATCATCAACTAAATCCGCTTCAATCCTGACTCTCTTTTGTTCAACTCCAAGCTCAGATACCGATGCTTCGGCCTTTGGATATATTCTGTTAACCTTGAGTTCTCTTGATTCATCATCAAAATTAGCTATAAACGGCATTCCGTTAACTGTTTTTACTGCATCTTCAGCTAATACCTCCACATAAATACCTAGGTTGTTTTCATCCTGAATTTCCACTACCGGAACTCCTGTCTGTGTCATCCCGCCCTGATGAACATTCATTTCAGTAATTATTCCATCAAATTCTGCTTTAATAGATGCTTTCTCTATGCTTTGCTCCAATATTTTTATTTGAACCATTATTTCTTCAATTTGTGCCTCATATTGTTTTTTAACATTTGAAGAAACACCCTTCATCATTAAATCATAATTATTTTTTGCTTCTAGAAGCTGGTTTTCAAAAGCTATGACATTATTTTCTGCTTCCTTGTATTCAACCTCACTCACAGCATTATTTTCATAAAGAACCTTTGTTTTTTCAAAGTTGTTTCTTGCAAAGTTCAGATTGTTTTCTAAAGTGCTGATATTAAGCTTCATATTTGAAATCTCCTGAAAGTCTGCCCCTTTCACGGTTTCATTGTATGTTGCTGTTACTGCCTCTATTTGTTTATTTGCCTTTTCAATTTCCAAATCATAATTATTTTCATAAGTTAATATTATATCACCTTTGTTAACCTTGTCTCCAACAGAAACATTTACCACCTTTACTCTTTGGCTCGTATCAGAATAAAAAATGTTAACTCTTTTTGAAAAAACAGTTCCTGTCTCCTCTAATGTATCTTGAATACTGCCAAGCTTTACCTTTGATGTATTTCCATCATATGAATTTTGCCCGCCGGATAGCATTGAAGATGCAACAATTAATACAAATACCAATAATATAGATACTATTACGTACTTCTTTTTAAATTTTATTTTCACTTTGCCCTCCTAATAATTACGATATTCTGTTTTTTAAAGCTTGCATGAAATCAAGCTTGTGGATTTTAGCATAAGTCATCAGCTGTGCTAAAATTATGAATATAATTGTCAATATTATTGAAATAAATATACTCTTTGGATTAACCGGCTCTTTCATTGTATAAATGTCCGTGGTAAATGCATCGCCTAAATATTTCACAAGCCACAACCCCACCGGTATACCTGAAATAATCCCTATCACAGTCATAATCATATTTTCTCTTATCAGCATGTTAAATATTTCTTTTTTTGAAAACCCCATAACTCTCAGTGACGAAAATTCCAAGGTTCTTTCATTGATACTCATGAGAGTCATGCTGTATACTATTACAAATCCCAAAAGTCCTGAAAATACAACCATAAATCCCATGGACATTGCAGTGACTGCTGTAAATTCTTCAAAGGCCAATTTCATGTCATTTTGAGACTGCACATTTATATTCTTCATATCGTCCAATTTATTTGGAACATCCTCGTCAGAATTTATATATACACCGTTAATAATTCTCTTGTCCAGAAACTGCTCATTTAAATAATCTATACTCATATAACCGTTGATGCCCAGTGTCTGGTTGATAATACCCTTGACTGTCACAAATGCTTCGTCATCAGATACAAAGTTATTCAATAATATTACATCCCCAACATTTGCATTTAAAGAATTTGCTAAGTTGGATGACAATAAAATTCCCTGTGAAGGTACTTGAACCTTATTATTTTTCATATCTCTAAAACCGTAAAAAACTGTATCTTCATTTAATCCGATCACATTAACAATTTTAGAATACCTGCCGTTTTCTATCTCAAATGGTAATTCTATTCTACCTTCCATATCATCTACTTTTACTGCTTCAGCAAATTCACTTAATACACTCTCATCTTTAAAGCTATCAAAGCTTATGTTGTACTGAACCTTGCTAAACTCACTATAATGTCTGTTAAACATGACATCAATTATATCTATCATCCATATTGTCATAATCATCATGCCGCAGGTTATTGCCACAGCAGCTCCGATAAAAACAAACTTCTTCTTTTCTCTGAATATGTTCCTAATAACCATTTTCCACGAAAAAGGAATATGGTTCCAGAAAAACTTAATGTTTTCAACTAATAACCTTTTTCCCTTTTTGGGTGATTCAGGCTTCATGGATTCAGCAGGATTTATTCTAACAATACCCCTTACACCCAAAAATCCTGAGATTATGCAAAACAACAATGATAATACAACAGAAATTAATATTCTATAATAATAAACCTTCACTGTCAACATAGGTATACTAAAGAACACAAGGTAATAACTCGTCATAACTCCAGATAAAGCAGTCCCGAAAATTGATCCCGTCAATCCTCCTGTTATCCCAACAATAGCTGCATACTTCAAGTAATGAACAACTATTTCCCCATCTGTAAAACCAAGAGCCTTTAATACTCCTATTGAAGTTCTATCTTTTTTCACTATTCTTGACAACATGCTAGCGAGCATTATACCGGCAAAGGCTAAAAATACAACAGGAATTGATTGTGACATCATTTCAAGACCAGAAATTTCTTGGCTAAGCATGTTGTTGCTAAGTTGATCTGATTTTTTAATGACCCTTGAAACTCCATACTCATCCAGATTATCTTCCAATTGGTCAGCTATTTTTTCAATATTATCATCATCATTGACTGACAGCAGAATTTCATTGAAGTTTCCTCTGGAGCTGTATACTTTTCTCAAATAGTCTTCTTCAAGATATATGACACCAAAATTTTCTGGATTAGGAAGCATAGTTTGCTCATTTTCCATCATGTAGGCATATTCTGAACTTGTTGCAATTCCTGAAACGTTGAAACTTGTTTGCCTCCCGTTGATTTTGATTTTTATTTCATCCCCAACATTTATATTTCTTGCAACAGCAAACTGTTCAATCAAAATTGCATCCTTTTCATCCAAAATCCTTTTTCCTGTCTTCATAAACAGTTTGTTGATTTTGTTTTCATATTTATCAACAGAAATCACTCTTACATTAACATTTTCGTCTTTATCATCTGTTATAAACTTTGTATCAAACACGATTCTTGCTTCTGCGTCTATTATGTCATTTGTTCCGGGCAGCTGCTTCTCCAACTTTTCAGGCAAGCTTGAACCCTTTACAAAAATATCGGCAAAATTAGTTTCAATATAATAATCATTTATTGAATCATTTAAATTTTTAGCAGAATTGTTTACAGCTGTAAAAACAAAAATACCAGTGATGATAATGGCCAGGACTGCGATAAATTGACCTTTGGTATTTTTGATCATTCTAAAAAGTCTTTTATCAAGCTTTTTCATTACCACTCAATCCTTTCAGCCGGTATAGGACTTTCATTAATAGAAATATCCGTAATCTTACCACTCCTCATTTTAATAACCTTATCAGCCATCTGAGCAATTGATGCATTGTGAGTGATTACTATTACAGTGTTTTTATATATTTCATTTACATCCTTAAGAACCTTCAATATTTGTATTCCTGTTTCAAAATCAAGTGCACCGGTTGGTTCATCACAAAGCAGTATTTGCGGATTTTTAGCCACTGCTCTTGCAATAGCAACCCTTTGCTGCTCTCCACCGCTCATCTGAGAAGGAAAATGGTCTTTTCTTCCACCAAGTCCTACCGACTCCATAACCTCATCAATATCAATTGCATTTTCGCATAACTCTGCAGCAAGCTCAACATTTTCCTTGGCCGTCAATGTAGCCATTAAATTATAAAATTGAAATACAAATCCTATTTTATTTCTTCTATATAATGTTAGATCCTTGTCGCTCATATTTGTTATATGTTCATCATTGAAATATACATTGCCGCTGGTTGGTGTGTCCATTCCTCCGATAATATTTAATAGAGTACTTTTACCTGAACCGCTTGGACCCAAAATTACAATAAATTCACCCTTAACAGCGTCTAAGGATACGTCTTCCAAGGCCTTGACAGTAACCTCTCCCATTTGGTAATTTTTGCTTAAGTTTTCTACTTTCAAAACAATTTCATTCATAATAACGCCTCCGTTATTTTTCATCTATAATTCCATACATAACAATATTCAACAAATTCATAAATTCATCTGATACAATTGTGTAAACACCTTCAAAACTAGCAGTATCATTTGTAAAACGATATAAATATTTATTTTCGAGAATATTTTGAATCCCCGAAATAACAGTTATTACATTGTCTATAGAAACGCCTTTTTTCAATTGCAAATTACTTATCATATCAGCTATAATGCCCATTCCAATTTTACTTAGTTCATAATACCTGTTTTGCAACTCACACTTAAGCTCAGCAGGAGAATTATAAAAACCGTTTAGCATAATTCTGTAATACAGTGGATTCTTATTGAAAAAGTCATATTTTATCTTCATCAATAATTTTATATTACCTATAAAATCCATATTGTCTGTTTTCACATTTTTATACTCTTCAAACATATCATCAATGCAATTATTTATCGTAATCATATAAAGCTTACTTTTTGATCCAAAATAATGAAATATAAGACCTTTTGACACTTCAGCTCTTTGGCTTATCCTGTCTGTGCTTGCCTTTTCATACCCATACTCTGCAAACTCTTCAAGGCTAGCTTGCAATATTTTATCTCTTTTAGTTTCGTCAAGCATCGTGCCCTCCAATATATTGACTAATTAGTCAACCTATTATATATTATATTGACCAATTAGTCAATATATGTCTAATAACCAATGTACAATGTTGCTTTAGGAGAATAATGTATCGTATTTTTAGACAAAAAAATAAGGCATAACGCCTTATTAAATAGTGTTCTTTTTGTTTTCAATTTGTTCTGCCAAATCATTTAAATAAATCCATCTATTCATTTTTTCTTCAAGCTGTTCTTCTGCTGCTTGTTTCTCTTCCATTAATTCCTGCAATTTAGAATAATCTGTGGCATGCTTTTCCAACTGATTTTCCAAATAAGATATTTTAACTTCCAATGTTGCTATATCTTCATCAATAGTTGCATATTCCTTTTCTTCTTTAAATGAGAATTTCAACTTTTTATTTTTTTCTCTTACTTCAAAAATTTCTTTCTTTTCATCTTTTTTATCATCCGAATTGTTTCGTTCTTCAGAAATTTTAGCAGTCATATAATCAGAATAGCCACCGTTATATTCTTTAACTTCGTTTCCATCTCCGGGTAACTCTAAAATCGTATTTACAACCTTGTCAAGAAAATACCTGTCGTGTGATACAGTTATAACCGCTCCATCAAAGCTTTCTAGGTAATCCTCCAATATAGTTAATGTCTCTATATCCAAATCATTAGTTGGCTCATCCAAAAGTAATATATTAGGCGCTCTCATTAAGATACTTAGAAGAAATAGTCTTCTTCTTTCTCCCCCTGACAATCTCAAAATTGAATTGTATTGAACATCAGCAGTAAACAAGAATCTTTCAAGCATTTGAGTTGCAGTTATTTTTCCTTCACGCGTTTCCAC
>JAQSYS010000062.1 GCA_029256005.1 Sedimentibacter sp. | reverse complement strand
AGAAAAGTTTGATAAAATAGTTGACCAATTTCAAATGAGAAAAGAAGTAGTTATTTCTTTTTTAAAGGAAAACGGTTATGAGGTAAGTATGCTTGATGCTGTTGTTGGAAGAGGCGGTATGTTACCACCTGTTAAAGCCGGAGCATACAAGGTTAATGATTTAATGGTTGACAGACTGAAAAACAGACCTTTAATGGAGCACGCATCAAATCTAGGTGCAGTTATAGCTTATGAAATTGCTACTTTAATTGATAAGCCAGCATATATATATGACTCAGTAAAGGTTGATGAGTTAAGTGATATAGCAAGAATTTCTGGTATGCCGGCTATTCCTAGAATCAGTACATCACATGTATTGAATTCAAGAGCTATGGCAATAAAGACTGCTAAAAAGTATAACAAGAAACTAGAGGAAATGAACTTTGTGGTAGCTCACATGGGTGGTGGTGTTTCTTTAGGAGTTTATGAAAAGGGCATATTAGTAGATATTGTATCAGATGATGAGGGACCGTTTTCACCTGAAAGATCAGGAAGAGTTCATTGCAGAGAGCTTATCAATCTTTGCTTTTCAGGAAAGTATGATAAGAAAACAGTTACGAAGATGTTAAGCGGTAATGGTGGATTTAAAGGATATCTTGGAACTGTAGATGCAAGAGAAGTCGAAAAAATGATTCATGAAGGAAATGATAACGCTAAATTGATATATGAAGCAATGGCTTACCAGATAGCAAAGGGAATAGGCGAACTTGCTACAGTATTAAAAGGTCATGTTGATGCAATAATATTAACTGGTGGAATTGCTTATTCTAAAATGATAACAGACTGGATAAAAGAAAGAGTTGAGTTTATTGCTCCTGTAGAAATCATGGCAGGAGAAAATGAGATGGAATCTTTGGCTTTAGGAACTTTAAGGGTTTTAAGGGGAGAAGAAGCATCAAGGGAATATACAGAATAAAAATGGACAGCATGTAAGACGGTAGTCCTCAATAAAATTCGAAAGGAAAAAATCATATGAATACAATTAAGAAAAAAGATATTATCACCTGTGGATTTGCACTTTTTGCTATATTTTTCGGAGCTGGAAATTTAATATTTCCTCCATACTTGGGAGTTTTGTCAGGTGACAGATGGTTTGAATCAATGATCGGTTTCTTGATGACGGATCCGGTGCTTCCGGTTCTTGGTGTTTTGGTTACTATGAAATTGGGTGGAAGAGCAGATGACTTAGGAAAAAGAGTAAGCCCTAAGTTTGCTAAATTAATAGGCTTAGTTGCTATATTAACAATAGGACCATTCTTTGCAGTCCCAAGAACAGGGGCTACCACTCACGAAATATTTGTTCAACCTTTATTTGGTGCTGACGCTTCAATATTAATTACATCAGTGATATTTTTTGCAATTACTCTTTGGGTTTCAATTAATCCAAGTAAAGTTATAGATTATGTAGGTAACATATTAACACCTGTTTTATTAGTTATATTAGCTGTAATTGTAACTAAGAGTATTATTGCTCCTCCTGATGCTTTGGTAACAACAGGAACAGCGGGATTGTTTGCTAATGGATTCAAGGAAGGTTATCAGACAATGGATGCTTTAGGAGCTGCATTGATGGCCGGCATAGTTAGTACAGATCTTATAAGAAGAGGATATAAGGACGAGAAGACAAAAATGAAAGCTAGTATTGGTGTTGGTTTAGTTGCCTTTGTTCTTCTTGCTCTAGTTTATGGTGGTTTAACTTATGCAGGTGCAACAGTTGGAGGTCACTACAGTGCTAGTACTCCAAGAACCGAGCTTTTAATAGGTATGACAACATTGTTATTAGGGGATCTTGGTAAGTTTGCATTGGGACTTGCAGTTGCCTTGGCATGCCTGACAACTTCAACAGGATTGGTTTCTACTTGCGGTAACTATTTTGAAACAATATCTAATGGTAAGTTGAAATATAAACATGTTGTTACTGTAGCAACAGTATTATCATTTGCTATTTCTCTCCTTGGAGTTGAAAAGCTTATAGCGATAGCTGTTCCAGTTTTAACAGCAATTTATCCAGTTGTTATGGTATTAATTATATTATCTATATTTGATAAAAAGATAAAATACAACTGGACTTATACTGGAGCAGTAGTTGGTGCATTTTCAGTTTCATTGTTAGAGGGAGTGGGTTTGTTCGGTCAAATGACTGGCGTGGCTGCTTTAGGAAATTTAGGCAAGTTTGTACAGGTGCTCCCACTATCTCAGTTAGGTTTCGGATGGATTATTCCATCAATTGCCGGATCAATTATCTTTACATTAATCAGCAAATATACTAATATGGGTGATGTAGGGGAAAACTATAAGTTATCAACGGAGGTAGAAAGATGATTTCAAAAGAAATGTTACGTCTGGGTACAGCAAAATCTGTTATCAGAGAATTGTTTTCTTATGGATTACAGAGAGCTCAGGAGATAGGTCCTGAAAATGTATTGGATTTCAGCCTTGGTAATCCAAGTGTACCAGCACCAAAAATAGTACAGGATACTATGATTGATATAATAAAGAATAATGATCCTATGGTTTATCATGGATACAGCTCATCTCAGGGTCATAATGGTTGCAGAAAAGCAATTGCAGAAAACCTAAATAAAAGATTTAATACAGGATACTCATTAAATGATTTATTTATGACTTGTGGTGCTGCCGCATCATTAAACATTGTTTTCAAAGCTCTTACAGCTTCGTCAGATGATGAAATAGTTGTTTTGGCTCCTTATTTTCCTGAATACAAAGTTTTTATAGAAGGTCAAGGTGCCAAGATGAAATTGGTTCCAGCACGTAATGATATGAAACTTAATTTAGATGGAATTAAAGAAGCTGTAAATAAAAATACAAAAGCTCTTCTTATAAATTCTCCTAATAATCCATCAGGAGTTGTTTATACAAAAGAAGAGATTAAAAAATTGACTGATTACCTTAAAGAAAAAGAAAAAGAACTTGGTAATGTGATTTACCTAATTGCAGATGAACCTTATAGAGAACTTGTATTTTCAGGAGAACCTGTACCATTTATACCACATTATTATGATGATACAATAATATGCTATTCATGGTCAAAATCCTTATCACTTCCTGGTGAAAGAATTGGTTATGTATTGGTAAATAACAAATGTAATGAAAATGAAGTAGTAATGGCAGCAGTTGGTGGTGCAGCAAGAGCTTTAGGTTATGTATGTGCACCTACATTATTCCAGCTTGTTATAGAAAAGTGCGTAAATATAGAGCCTGATCTTACAGTTTACAAGAAAAATCGAGACATTCTTTACAGTGGTTTAATAGAAATGGGATATAATGTTGCTAAGCCTGATGGTGCATTTTATTTATTCATAGAAGCACCAAATGGAGACCCTGAATTATTCTCTGAAAAAGCTAAGGCATATGATATGTTGGTAGTTCCGGGAACAGGATTCGGTTCGAAAACACATGTTAGACTTTCATATTGTGTTGATACCGAAAAATGTGAAAAGGCATTGCCTATATTTGAAAAATTAATTAAAGAATTTAAATAACAAAAATGGCGCTTATGCGCCATTTTTTTCATACTGCTCATTTTTCATTATTCAATCTTTAATGTTCGCTGCTTCTTTTTACACCAATCTAGCAATTATTAGTTTTGAGCCTGTTTTTAATTCATTGTCTGCAGGAATATCATTTAATTCTTTTAAGTAATTGATTGACAGATTATAGTTTTTAGCAATATCCCAAATTGTTTCCCCTGGCTGAACTACTCTGAATACCAAGCTTGGCATTTTGCTTCTGTCTACTGTGCCTGCTTCTGTAATGTTTGCAATAACCGCTATTTCATCCTTGTTTCTCAGCTTCATTCCAACATTTATATCACAGTTTACAATTACTGAATTGCTTCCTTTTCTGTAAGCTCCGCATTTAGTAATTTTTACATTAGATGCAATGTCAGAAGTCAATTGATTCTCTTTTAAATCAATACTTGCAGTAAATGGGAGTGATGAATATGCCTTGTCAATTTTGTTAATATCTCCGTTTAAATATAAAATATTAATATCAAGGAAACCATCTACGACGTATTTATTATCAAATACTTTTTTTTCTGAAATTTTAGGGCTAACATCAACTGTATAAATATCTTTAATTGATCCTGATACTACATCAAAAGTATTTTCATATTTAACTGTCTTGTCGATAATTTCTTTTAAAGATGTCACATTGACATTTTGAGATTCAATATCTAGAAGACAATCAGTTGAGTAACAGTCTGTAATTATATTTTTCTCCACTGTGTTGTATAAAGCAGCGTTAACAGTGAATGGGAGATTAAACTCTATGAGTTTTTTCTCATTATCATAATTTTCAGCCACATTATATGTCATTTCATTTAACTTAACATTTATATCCTTTAACATATCATCATTAGAATTCTTAGCTTCTAAATAATGTGTGAAAGGGAATTCCTCGGATACATATCCGGTTGAATTTAAATTATTGTTTTCGGTATATAAGAAACCTACTTTACAGGTCCCTTCAACCAGCATTTTATCATCTAGTGTATCTACATTAGTTATAAATACTTCTGATTCTGCTTTTAAAACTTTTGCTATTTCATCTGAGCCTTTGTTTAGCTCAACAGCATCATTGATGTTAACTTCTTCTGATAATAATGTTACTTCATCGGTATATTTAATGTTTTTTGTTTTTGCCTGGAAGGTGCCATCTGATTCTAGATTTGAAACGAAGTTTACAGGATGTTTGTTAACAACATCAGTATCAAGCAATATAACTGCTTTTATCAGGTAGTTTCTTTCATTTAGTTGTTCGGCATCAATATAATCAATATAAGCCTCATCTTGAGCTTCCATACCTTCAGCAGCTCCTTCAAAAGGAATTTCTTCTGAAAATGGAATTTTATCAGAAGCTGAACTTACCATGACCTGCTCGTCGTTTGAACGATAAATAATGTTATATGTCAGAGTACCGTCAACTATAACTTTATCTTGCATTACAGATGAATTGTTTATTTTGACTTTGCCTTCAGCAGATATGATTTTTTCTATATCCGGAGCGTTGTCAGGAAGTGTAAACTCGTTTTCCATCAAGACCTCAGTGGAACTAGAATCAATAATCTCATTAATATTAAAAGTATCGCTAATTAATTTAAACAAATTAAATCCTCCTTTAAGAAACAGTTTGAATCGCATTCTTTTATAAATGTATATGCAACTATAATTTCAATAGTACAACTTCATTGTAAATTTTTTTAAAAAATCATTGACCTTTTACATGTTTTAATATAGAATTGATAAGTAAATTAAATATCTAAATTTGTTGTTTTTTAATTTTAAAATTTGCAAAAACTATATATAATTAGAAATAATAGAGACTAAAAAAAAAACCCCTTTTTTGTCTCTGTTTTTATGTTTAGGGATAATAGCAATAATAAAATAACAATAATAAAATAACAATTAACAATTAATAATTAATAATAAGAAAAAACGGTATAATAGGATGAAGGAATTACAGGAGGAAAAAATGCCAAAGTATATTTTTATTACAGGAGGAGTTGTATCTTCACTAGGAAAAGGAATTACAGCAGCGTCATTGGGAAGATTACTTAAAGCTAGAGGACTTAAGGTTACTCTTCAAAAATTTGATCCGTATCTTAATGTTGACCCGGGGACTATGAGCCCATATCAGCATGGGGAAGTGTATGTTACAGATGATGGTGCTGAAACAGATTTAGACTTAGGACATTATGAAAGAATAGTAGATATAGATTTGACTAAATACTCAAGCATCACATCTGGTAAAATTTATTGGTCTGTTTTAAACAAGGAAAGAAAAGGTGATTATCTGGGAGGCACTGTTCAGGTAATTCCTCATATTACAAATGAAATCAAATGTATGTTAAAAAGAGTTTCAACTGTTCAGGATGTAGATGTTGTTATAACTGAAATAGGCGGAACTGTAGGAGATATTGAAAGTCAGCCGTTCCTTGAAGCAATTCGTCAAATCCGTTACGAAGTGGGCAGAGAAAATGTCATGTACATACATGTTACATTGCTTCCTTATTTATCAAAAGCAGGAGAGCTTAAAACAAAGCCTACTCAGCACAGCGTAAAAGAGCTTTTAAGTATAGGAATACAACCTGATGTTCTTGTGTGCAGGACTGAAAAAGAAATAAGCATGGATTTGAAAGCTAAAATAGCTTTGTTCTGTAATGTGGAAAAAAATAATGTGATTCAAAATACAGATGCAGATTCATTATATGATATACCGTTACTGTTGGAAAAGGAAGGCCTTGCAAAAATAGTCTGTGACAGATTCGGATTTAAATGCAATGAACCGGATTTGATAGAATGGAAAGACATGGTTAAACGTTCAAAGAACACTTCTCATAATGTAAAAATAGCGTTGGTGGGCAAGTATGTTGAACTAAAAGATGCATATCTTTCAGTTGCTGAAGCGTTGAGGCATGCTGGCATTGACAACTCAGCAGAGGTTGAAATTGACTGGATTCATTCTGAAGAAGTTAATGAAGAAAATTACAAGGAAATTCTTGAAGGATGCCATGGAATATTGGTACCTGGAGGATTTGGAGACAGAGGAATCGAAGGTAAAATTTTAGCTGCAAGATATGCAAGAGAAAACAAGATTCCGTTTTTGGGAATATGTTTGGGAATGCAGATGGCAGTCGTTGAATTTGCAAGAGATGTCTTAGGATACGAAGATGCTGACAGCACTGAATTCAATGCAGAATCTAAACATCCGTTAATAGATATAATGAATGATCAAAAGGAAGTAGAAAATAAAGGCGGTACAATGAGACTTGGAAGTTATCCTTGCAAACTTGTTGATGGAACAAAGGCAAAGGAAGCTTATGATGGAGCCGATATGATCAACGAAAGACATAGACATAGATATGAATTCAACAATGAATTCAGAAATGTCTGTGAAGAAAATGGTTTGATAATCTCAGGTACTTCACCTGATAACAAGCTCGTTGAAATAGTTGAATTAAAGGATCATCCATGGTTTGTTGCTTCTCAATTCCATCCGGAGTTCAAATCCAGACCAACAAGAAGTCATCCATTATTTAAACATTTAATAAAAGCATCAATTGAAAATAAAAAATAAATAAAAATAGAAAATAAAAAATTCAGGTCAAACAAACCTGAATTTTATTTTGTTGATTTTTAATCATTAATTGCTCTTAACGTTCCGGCATATATAGCTAGAATCATCATAATCTGAGGCGTTAGTGCAACAGAATCCACCAATCCATGTATCATTGTCATTACAAATATTGCAAGTGGTGTAATCCATGTTTTGTTCTTTTCTGAATACAATTTTATTATAAATTTTTTTAATATAGTAAATATAAGAGAAAAAAACAATGAAAAACCTAAAATACCTGTCTCAGTGAAAATTTGCAAATATAAATTGTGGCTATGCTCTATCTTATTACTTACAACAATTGAATAATCTCCAACATGTTTAAATAAGGTTCCGAATCCTATTCCAGTTACGAAATTATCCTTTATAATTTCAATACATGTTTTCCAAACTTCAAATCTATATAAGAATGAACTGTCTTCAACTGCCTTTAAAGGGTTTGCCCGTCCAATACCAAGCAAGGCGTCAGTACCGAATATTAAGATTGAAATCATTAAGGCATATTTTATGTATTTTTTATCAAATATTGATACAACAATCAATGCTGCAATTAATGAAATCCATGATGTTCTTGAAAATGTAAGTATTAAGCAAATTAAACCGCTAATAATAACAAGACAGTTTAAATTTATTTTGTTGAAATCAAGTTTATCAATAGTCAACAGTATTATAAGATTAATATAAAAACCAAATACATTCGGATTGAAAAAGGTTGAATAAATCCTTTTGCTTAAATTGTACTCACCTGCATCAACCCACTTGGAAGGCATTGCAAAGCCAGGATTAAAATATTGTATAATTCCAAATATAAAAACAATTAGTGAAACCTTGAAAACTAATTTATGTAATAAATTAATGGCTTCCGGATCCGCTAAAGAATTAAAAATTGTGTAGGAATAAAGACATAACATCATTATGACGACATATGCAACAGATATTAATTTATAATCCGAAGACATTAAACCAATTGAAGCATAAGCATATACTAATATATGAAGTAAATTTTTTGTTTTTAATTTTAATTCACTGTTAACTAAGCTATTAATAAAGATTGCAGCTAAAAATACATATGCTGCAGGTATACATACAATTGATAAAATTAACAATAAAAATGGTTTTTTATTTGATGTCAGCTCTGAAGAATAGCTTCTTGTAATTTCATAATTCATTTTAGTTCCTTATTATTTATTTAAT
>JAQSYS010000061.1 GCA_029256005.1 Sedimentibacter sp. | reverse complement strand
TGGGGAATATTCTGTCGATGCAGTTGCCACAAGGATTATGGATATGGCAAAAGCATTATCTGGAAGTGACAAATCAAAAATTCCTTTATTAAAGGATGCGGTAAAAAAGGGGTTTGAAGCAGCCGGGTTAGAGTTAAATGGTGGTGCAGGACTTCCAGAAATATGCAATAAAACATATGACGAAATTATGAAACGTTTTGATGAATGGGAAAAAGAATAGAATCTTTTTAGTAGACACACAGATAAAAAACTTGAATTCTTTAATAGGCTTCAAGTTTTTTTATACAATAAAAGGAATAATTGATGAGAACAATTGGTATTATATTGTGGAGGTAGACAATTTAGGTTTAAAATAGTTTTAATAAACACCTCTAATTAATTATTTATTAGGAGAATAAATGTATTATATAGTACTTGATCTTGAATTTAATCAAGATTTTACAGATATAACTGTTAAAGAACCTTTAGCTCATAAATACCCTTTTGAAATTATTCAGTTCGGAGCAGTAAAGTTGGATTTTAATTTAAATATTATTGGCTCTTTTAGCCGTTATGTAAAACCAGACATTTATTATAGGGTAAATCCAATAATTACTGATATTACAGGAATAACATCAGATATGCTCATGAATGAGAAAAAATTTCCTGAAATTTATAATGAATTTATTGAATTCATCGAAGATGTAAACTCAATACTTTGTACTTGGGGCATGTCTGATATCAAAGAGTTGTATAAAAGTGCTGAATATTATAACATGAATATGCAATTTCTTCCTAAGATGTTTATAAATCTTCAACCATATGCATCCATGCATTTTAAACTGAATAAAAAAATTCAGCTTCGACTACAAAATGTAGTGGAAATTCTCAACATACCAATAATAGATAAATTTCATGATGCACTTAATGATTCAATTTATACTGCAGAAGTATTTAAAAAAATTTACAGCAATACAATCCAACCAAAAATTTATGATCCATCGTATATAAAACCAAGAACCAGACAACCAAAGAAAATTATTGATGTGGATAGTTTGATTCAACAGTTTGAAAAAATGTATGATAGAGAAATGACTAAGGAAGAAAAATCCATAATAATTCTTGCTTATAAAATGGGCAAAACTAATCAGTTTTTGAAAACCTCTGAAGTTTAAAAACGCATAAAAACCTGAATCATATCATATTATTTGATTCAGGTTTTAATTTAAATTTTAGTCATTTGATTAATTGAGTTTTATTTCTATGTTTCCGATTTTTACTTTTTCGATTTGATTTGTATCTATCGGCTTTTTAAACATCAGGTTAATTGATGAAAACAGTGAGTTAGTGCTGGAACCGCCGCTTGTCAATTCCGGTGTTGAACCATCCTTCAGTATAATTGATACCCCCTCTGTGAAATTATGAATAGGTTCATTTAAATTATCTATAATATTATTATTCATCTCTACATTTAATGATATTGGTGATATTTTTATTTTTTTTACGAAATATTTTTTTTCGTTAATTTCTGTTTCTTTATTTACTCTGATTGTTTCTGTGTTATTTTTATAATCAGCCTTGAAGTTCACTTCCCAGCTACCTGTTGTCATTCTTATTTTGCTTGTGATTGTATATTTTAAATCGTAGTTCTTTAACTGTTCCATGTTGGAAATATCAAATATATAGTAATCATATTTAGCTCCATCATTTTCATCAACCTGCACAAATTCATTATATATAATATCATCCGGATTATTTTTATTAACAAAATAAACATCACTAAAATCATGTGTTTCTGAATCTGTGAAAATAAATCTTATGCACAACTTGTTTTCAACAAATCCGATGTTATCCACATACATATCACGAATATTTTCTTCGACAAAAATATTGGAATATTTCCAGGGCAATACGTTATTCGGCGTTAATTTATAAATTTCTTTCATTTTATTCAATACGTCTGTCGGTAAATTATTATCCTCTTCTCTTATAGGTTCCTTTTCTTTGTTTTCAATAAAACTTTGATTAATATATTCACTGTTGTTTAACAAAAAATCATATGCATCAAATCCGTTAGCTTCTTTTATGCTGTATTCAGAGAAATTCTCAAGTGATAAAGTAAGTTTATCTCCTATAATCTTTTTTCTTGTGTTACCATACAATATAAATGTAGCTTTGTTATCATTCGGATTATCATCCTCTACCTGATAATCCCATGTGTAGCCACCGGAGCCTTTAAAATCAAGACTTAGGGAATCAAATTCTATATAATCAGTCTCTTTGAAGCTTTCACCATTTTCTTTAATCAATTCAAATATAATATAAAATGAATTTTCATCTCCCAACATACTTGCAACTTTCATAGTAACTTCACTTGATATCCCTGTTTCAACGGATTTAACTAAATCCGTAACAACCGCATTTGAAGTGCTGCTTTCATCTATAATTGTTCCCATTTCATTTACATATTTGATGTTGTCCCCAAACAATCTGTAATAAATTTCAGATAATCCTCCTTGTGCAAAAACAACTGCAAATGAAAGAACTAATGTCATTGCTGCTGCTAATGGCAATATTAATCTTTTCTTAGTTGACTTACTATTCCCTACTCCTGCTTTATTTAATGTTAATTCCAAGATTCTATTTTTTTCTTCTATTGACATTAACTCATCTCTTATTTCTATATCATTAATTTGGACTTCGCCTAAAAGCTCATGTATCTTTTTCACTTTCTGCACCCTTTCTTTATAAGATTATTCCATTTTTTATCAGCGCATCTTTCAATTTGTTCTTTCCCCTGTAAAGCTTGTTTTCTACAGTCTTTGGTTCTAAATTCAATGAAAGAGCAATTTCCTTAACAGATTCAAACAGGTAATATCTTCTGATGAAGATATCCTTGTCAGGCTGAGACAAATTGTCTAAAGTTTTTTCAATTATATTTTTATTGATAGTCTTGCTAACTTCATTAGTTAAATCCAAATCAAGTTGCAAATCATCTTCTTCCAATGGTATTGATTCATGTTTTATTATCTTTCGGTTAAGTACATTTATTGCTTTAAATCGTGCTATCGATGTAATATAATTTTTAATTGTTCCTTTTTCAGGATTAAAATTATTACATAATTTCCATAGCTCAACAAAAACATCAGAAATACATTCCTCAATATCCTGTTGATTTTCATATCCTATAATTCTTGTCACTATGGTTTTAACCAACGGTCCGTATTGATCAATAGCAGCTGATAAACCTTTGGAAGGATTTTTCTTTATTAGTTTTATTAGTTTATCATCATTCATTGCGTTCTCCTTAAGAAGCTTCTCATATATATATTCACATTATAATATAATTTCACTCATTATTTATAAAAAAAATCTGAACCGTAGTAGATTCAGATTTTTTATAATAAATAGTTTATTTTAATTTTTTAGTGTATTCACCTATTTTTTTGTCTGCATTAGAAATGTGCTTAGTCAACCAGTCAAGTATAAATTGATTAGCTCCTAAGATAACTGTTAGATTAGCACCTGCAGTTTCATAATCTTTTCTTAATTCGGCCAATTTTTTAATGAAACCTTCATGCATTTGCTTCTGTGAAGCTAACTCAGGGTAATTGATGCTTGTCATATATTTCTCTTCATCTTTGAAATGTGTCTTTGTGTAATCATCTAAGAAATCAAACATTTGAATAATATATTCCTTTGACTTGCCGCTCTTACCTGCCTCAAACAACTGGTCTGCTTTTTCAAACCATTTTTTGTGTTGTGAGTCGA
Source organism: Sedimentibacter sp. (assembly GCA_029256005.1). GTDB lineage: Bacteria > Bacillota > Clostridia > Tissierellales > Sedimentibacteraceae > Sedimentibacter. The sequence continues at coordinate 4,653 of JAQSYS010000061.1, read as the reverse complement.
TTAAATCAACTCCTACCTCATAATTTTTATTCCATAATAATGCCATGGTAAGCCTCCTATATAATTAATTTAGTTATAATGCATTTGCTTCTATCTTGAATTTATTTACTAAATCATTCAATACTTGTACTTGTCCTGAAAGCTCTTCGCTATTTGCAGCGCTGGCTTCTGCTGTTGATGCATTTTCTTGTACAACCGAAGATATCTGCTCAATTCCACTTCGAATTTGATTTACAGATATAGTTTGTTGTGAAGATGCTTTTACAATTTCATTAATTAAATCATTTGTTTCACTGGTTTTACTAACTATACCAGCCAAAGATTTGCCTGCTTCATCTGCCAGAGATGTACCTTTACTAATAGCATTTATAGAATTTTCTATTAAAGCAGTAGTTTGTTTTGCTGCTTCTGCAGATTTTTGTGCCAAGTTTCTCACTTCATCAGCTACTACAGCAAAGCCCTTTCCTGCAGAGCCTGCTCTTGCTGCTTCCACTGCTGCATTTAAAGCAAGAATGTTTGTTTGGAATGCTATATCATCTATTACCTTAATAATTTTGCCTATTTCACTTGAAGAATTGCTTATTTCATCCATCGCAGAAAGCATATCTCTCATTTGAACATTTCCAATTTCAACTTCTTTTGATGCTTCCATAGCCTTACTTCCCGCATTTTCAGCATATTCAGCATTATTAACTATCGTTGCATATATTTCATTAATTTCTGCAGACAGCTCTTCAATTGCACTTGCTTGTTCAGTTGTTCCCTGTGCTAAAACTTGAGCACCATTTGAAACCTGTTCAGCATTCATATTAATTGAATCAGAAGAATACTTTATTTTTCCTATAGTATCCTTTAATGTGTCTGATACATGAAGTAATGCATTTTTTAATTTTGCAAATTCTCCGGTGTAATCATTTTCTAACTCCATTACTAAATTTCCATTCGCTAATTCGCCTAATACCTTTACGCTTTCATTTATATAAACTATATAAGATTTTAAACGTAGCGTTAGACTTTCTATAGAATTTGCCAAAGCACCTATTTCATCATTGCTTTTGACGTCAATATCTACATCCAATTCACCTTCAGCTAGTTTATTAGTAATTGCTGTAACCTTCTTAATCGGCTTAGTCACTACTCCCAGTATAACAAACATAACAACAGATAATATAATAATAGTTAAAATATATATTAAAATAATAATACTCATCAGTTCCCTAGTGTTTGATGTAAATTCATCCACAGGCATTGCTGATATAATCTTCCAACCCGATTCGCCAATTGCAACACTGTTTCCCATGTATTGTTTATTGCCGTATGTATATTCTACAACCTGACCGTCATTATTGGTAATAGAATTAATTAACTCTTGACTCGCACCAATTTCATTAACTGATTTTAAGACATTGTCTGTATCCTTATGTGATGTAATGATATTATCCTTAGTTAATAGTGAAAAATATCCATTTTCACCCAACTTATAATCTCCAACTACTTTGGATAGTGCATCAATAGTGATGTCAATACCAGTTAAACCTTCTATTTTATTGTTAACATAGACTGGTGCTGTTATTGTTACAACCATACTGTCTGTAGCTACATCAACGTATGGTTCTGTTATACATACAACTCCATCTGTAATTGTTGAGTAGTACACTCTTGTTTTTAAATCAAAGTCAGTATCAGATATACCGCTCAAATCATCAACATAGTAAGAAGGATTTGCTTCTGCTATATATGCTGATAATATTACATCCTTTTGTGTTTTTTGTGTATCGATAAGAGTGTTTCTTACAATACTGAACTTTTCGTGTGATAAGATATCTTCTCTCTTATTAACACTGGTTAAAAAGCTTTGAATATTTTTATCCTGAGCCATCTGCTGTGCGATGGTTACATATTTTTCAAAAAATATTTTTGCCTCTTTACTAACGCTTAGAGATGTTTCTTGCAATATGGTCTTTTCATTTTCTGTGAATCTGCTGTTAACCGTTGAGCTGATAATTACACCTGTTATTGTAAGCAACAATGTACATCCAATAAACAATACCAACATTAATTTCCCTTTAATGCTCTTGGTTTTGCTTACTTTTTTCTTACTTATTTTGTTTTTTTGTACTTTCATTTTTCGCCTCCAATATTATATTACTAACATAGATATCGGAAATTTTATTGAAAATTTTACTCAAAAAGGAAAATAAGACCAATCACTTTTCTGTGATTGGTTTTATTTTTTGCTTTCTAGAGTGCAAATTCTTTATCTGCTGAACCAATATTAAACTTATTAACCAAATCATTTAATATTTGTGATTGTCCTGAAAGTTCCTCACTATTTGCTGCACTCGCTTCTGCTGTAGCAGCATTTTCTTGTACAACTGAAGATATCTGTTCAATACCGCTTCTGATTTGATTTACAGATACTGTTTGCTGTGCAGAGGCCTTTACAATCTCATTTATTAAATCATTTGTTTCGTTTGTCTTGCTAACAATTCCTGCTAAGGACTTGCCGGCTTCATCTGCCAAGCTTGTTCCTTTACTTATAGCCTTAATAGAATTTTCAATCAAAGTAGTTGTCTGTTTTGCTGCTTCAGCGGACTTTTGTGCTAAGTTTCTTACTTCATCAGCCACAACTGCAAATCCCTTACCTGCTGAACCAGCTCTTGCTGCTTCTACTGCTGCATTAAGAGCAAGTATATTTGTTTGAAATGCAATATCATCAATAACTTTTATAATTTTACCGATTTCACTTGAAGAATTGCTTATTTCATCCATGGCTGACAGCATATCTCTCATTTGAGTATTTCCTAATCCAACTTCCTTAGATGCTTCTAAGGCCTTGCTTCCAGCATTTTCTGCATGCTCTGCATTATTTACTATTGTTGAATATATTTCATTTATTTCTGCAGACAGTTCTTCTATTGCACTTGCCTGTTCTGTCGTTCCTTGAGCTAATGTTTGTGCACCTGATGAAACCTGTTCAGCATTACTATTTATTGATAATGAGGATTCCTTAATTCTGCCGATTGTCTCTTTTAAAGTTTCAGATACATTTAGCAAAGCATTTTTTAATTTTGCAAATTCACCTGTATAATCATTATGGAGTTCCATTTTTATGTTGCCATTTGCAAGATCATCTAAAACGCCTACACTTTCATTTATATAAGTTATATAAGATTTCAACCTTGTTGTTAAGCTTTCAATGGAACTTGAAAGTTCACCTATTTCATCATTACTATTCACATCAATGTTTACATCTAGCTCACCTGCAGCAAGTTTATTTGTAATTTGTGTTATATTTTTAATCGGCTTAGTTGTTTTATTAATAACAATATACATCACTGCCAGAAGAACTATTATTGAAAGAAGAAATACAATAAATATTACTCCCATGATTTGCCTTACGCCTGATGAAAATTCAGTTTCGGGCATGGCTGAAACTATCTTCCAACCTGTTTCTCCAATAGAGACTGCTTTTCCAATGAATTTTTGATCTTTGTAGCTATATTCAACTATTTCTTCGTTTTTTGCATTGATTAACTCTTCGCTTATGCCTGCTTCGCTTAAATTTTTTAATATTATATCTTCATCTTTATGTGCTACTATTACATCACTGTCAGTAACTAATGCAAAATATCCTGATTCACCTAACTTATATTCACCAACCATTTTGATAAGCTTATCCAGTTCTATGTCAACACCTGTAAGTCCCACATTTTTCCCATTTACTGCTACTGGTGCTGATATGGTAATAACCATATTTCCGGAAACCACATCCACATATGGATCTGTTATGTTAACGATTCCATCAGTTATTGATTTGTAATAATCTTTTACTGTTAAATCATAACTGGCATCAGAATATATAGTTGGTGACACTACATAGTAAGATGGGTCCGCTTCTGCTATATATGCAGAAAGAATTACATCCGCATCAGCCTTTTGTGTTTCATCTACAGTTTTCGCTACTGTCATAAACCCTTCTACCTCTTGAACCTTATCCCCTTTTTTTGCTGTTACAAAAAAATTCTGCAAATTTTTATCATGAGCCATTTGCTTTACAGTTGTTATGTAACGTTCAAAAAATATTTCTGCTTCATTGCTAATGCTATTAGTAGTTTCCGAAATTGTATACTTATTTATTTCGTTGATATTATTGCTCACAGTTTTTATAATTATTACTCCTGTAAGAGTCAAAACTATTAAACTTACAACAACCAACGTAAAAAGTAATTTTGTTTTAATACTTCTGAACTTATTTTTTTTACCATTATTTCTTAACATAATTAATCCTCCTAGTAACATTATTTTATTGTTATACGTAATATCGTATTATTTTTATAAAAAGTTAGATGTTAAAAAAATAACTTATAGCATAAAAAATACGCACTCCTAACAATTTAATTGTTTGAAATGCGCATTGTTTTTTTTAATAATTATGAACTTTTTTCAATATTTGAATCTTTCAATTTTATTCCAGCAACCAAATCATTTAATATCTGTGCTTGACCACTTAGTTCTTCGCTTGCTGCAGCACTTTCTTCTGCAGTAGCTGAGTTCGTCTGCACAATTGCAGATATTTGCTCTATTCCTACTAAAACCTGTGATACTGCTTCTGCCTGTTGTGATGAAGCATTTGATATTTCTTGTATCATG
>JAQSYS010000060.1 GCA_029256005.1 Sedimentibacter sp. | reverse complement strand
TAGCTTATGTTTTGTGTGTCTGTTGATGGCTCAACCATGCTTTGAACCAACATTATGATCACTACAAATATAAGTATATACATAGCGATGCTTCTCATAAATCCTTTCAATTAAAGCCTCCTCGTGTCTAAAGACTACTATTTTGTTATTAAAATTGTAGCATATTTTACAAGTCTTTACAATTACTTATTGATAAATTTCTTCTTTCAATATTGCTATATATGGCAAATTCCTGTACTTTTCAGCATAGTCCAAACCATATCCCACTACAAATTCATCCGGAACTTGAAATCCAGTATATTTTATTTCTAAATCTGATGTTCTTCTGTCAGGCTTATCAAGTATCGTGCATATTTCTACTGATTCAGGTCCTCTAGATTTCAAATTTTCAACTAAATAAGACAAAGTCAATCCAGAGTCAATAATATCCTCTACAATTAATACATGTTTTCCTTCGATAGCTGTATTTAAATCTTTCAATATTCTTACAACTCCGGATGATTGTGTATTTGAACCATAGCTGGAAATTGCCATAAAATCAATATCCAAAGGAAGGTCAATTTTTCTCATTAAATCACTTACAAATATAACTGCTCCCTTTAATACGCAAACTAAAAGCAAATCCTTACCATTATAATCTTCAGTAATTTTCGCACCAAGCTCCGCTACCTTTGACTGTAAAACATCCTCAGTAATCAGTATCTCTCTGATATCTTTATTCATTAATGTTGTCCTCCATTGAAATGTTTAATATTTTATATGTAGAAGATGACACCTTATAACTATTATGAATTCTGAAATTTTCTAGCCACAATACATTGTCATCATCTGCTATTATCAGTTTATTGTCTCTTTCTTCTGCAGGAGTTTTCAAATCTATAAAAATATCCTTTATTTTTTTACTCCCTGTCATACCGCAAGGTATCATTGAATCTCCAGGCAATCTGTTTCTTACAAACAGGTTTCCCTTAACTAAACTATAATCTAGGCTGATGCTGTTCTTGTCCTCTCTATTGAATTCAGAAACATCTAAAACTCTACAAAGGATAGTTTTCCCAACTTCAGGAATGTACATTGACCTGTTTAGTTCAACATTATATTGAAAATTTGATTTTATTTCAACTAATTTATTAATAATAAAATTATCATAGCTTATTTCAATTGTAAAGCCCTCTGGTAAATTAATTTTTTTACCGGTGGTGCCGGTTTTAATAAAATTAACTGCATAGTCTATATGTTTCAATTCAAAATTAACAGTACTTCCTTTAAGCTCTTCTATTGCTTTCCTGATAATTCTCCCGGATTCTCCATCTTCAACATTTTTAAGTTTGTTAATATCAAGAATAATTTTTTTTTCATTCTTGCTTATCAGAACTTCATTAAACTTAAGCAATGTGTACTTTTCTATAATCTTTTTATCTCTTTCCATCGTTTCGGACATCCTGAATAATGCATTTTGAATATTAGGATTAAAATTTTTCTCCAAATAAGGGATTAAATTCAGCCTTATTTTATTCCTTCCATATATATCATGTAAATTTGTTTTATCAATGCAGTATTCATAATTATTTTTTTGAAGATAATCAAGAATTTCTGACTTTGGAACATTGAGCATTGGTCTGATTAAATTATCTTTTTTAAATGACATGGCGCTTAACCCGTCAATGCCACTTCCTCTTATTATTCTTTGAAGAACTGTTTCGGCTTGATCATTCAAATTATGTGCAACCGCAATTATCCCTCCACCTATTTCATTTAAGTTTTCACGAAAAAAATCATATCTTAGAATTCTGCCTGCTTCCTCCTCGGTTACCTTTAACTCTCTGGCATAATCCCCTGAATGCTTTCTTTTTACAAATAAAGTTATTTTATATTTCAAGCATAGCTCTCTGACAAAATTTTCGTCTTGTTGAGCATCCTCTCCTCTATACATATGATTTATATGTGAAGCATATATATTAAAGCTTAATTCTGCCTTTAATTTTCTTAAATTGTGAAACAAAAAAACAGAATCAGGTCCACCAGACAATCCAATAAGTACATTTTCACCGGGTTTTATTAAATTTTTATCTATTATATTTTGTTTTACTAAATTATACATATGATTCCTCAATTTTTATATGTGTTATAAATTATACCACGTATTTATCTTTTTAAAAATGTTTTTTAATTTTTTTATTAGACATTAAAAAAGTGTCTAATGACACCCTTTAAATTTCTATCCTATTTTTGTAACTAACACTGTCATATCATCAAACACTGTATCCTGTCCCCTCAGTGCATAACTTAAAATAGAGTTGGCAATGGTCTGAGGGTCCTTGTCACAAATTAATTCTAAATATTTATCTAGTGATTTCTTTTCATCAAGACTAATGGAATCAGTGATACCGTCTGATATCATAATAATGACATCTCCAATATCTATTTTCTTTTTAAACGAGCTATATTCAAAATTGTCTAATATCCCCAACGGTAGACTTTTGCCTGATATTTTGTCAACACTTCTCCCGCTCAATATGTATGTTGGAGCTGCCCCTGCTTTGTATAGTCTTATTTCTCTGGAACTGTAATCAATGATATTAAAATCAAATGTCACAAATCTTTCGTCTCCTAATTTGATCATTAATATTGAATTCAACGTTCTTAAAATTTGTTCCTCTGAAAAATCAGTGTATAGAAACTTAGAAAGCAAATCTACCGCCCCATTGCTTTCATCATATGCTTCCTTGCCTGAACCGATGCCATCACATAAAACAGTATAATATCTGTCAGCCCTTCCTGCATATGCAAAGCTGTCCCCGGACACCTCGCTGCCGTTCTTAACAGCAGAGGCACTGTATGTTCTTATTTTTATTCTTTTTATATTTTTAAATTTTAATACATAGTAATCAGGGGAAGCTATTACTCTGTCTGTACACTTGAGCTTAACTCCACATATATTTCTTACTGTAAGCTCAATAGAACTCTCAGCTTCATCGCAGGATTTTTCGGTTTTAACTGTTATGCTAAGCGCAATAGAATTTTTATTTGATGACAGCACTTCAAAAAATTTAACATTAATGTTTTGCCAAAGCAGCTGCTCTTTAATTCTTGATTTTGCTAGTTCAGTAAAAATATTTAAGAATTTAGATTTTTTATATTCAAAAATATTCTGTGTTTTTCTATCGCTGAATAGCTTTTCATCAGTTGCTGTCGATGCAGCTTCTTTTTCCGAAGTATAAGTTTTTTTTCTTTCCGTTTTTTTCATGCTAAATATATTGTTAGTTTCCGTTTCTACCTCTTTGATGGACTTTTCTGTTTTAAATCTATGAAATTTCTCTGTTTTAGAAGCTTTTATTATATTTTTAATCATTTTTATTATTTCATTTGATAATATTGTTGCACTAAAAACAAACATTGCCTCGAAAATATTCACCATCATTGCATTCATATTAAATCCGTCAGCAAAAAGTATTGTGGATTTTGAAGTTAACAAGACCATTGATGCATAACCAGCAATAAGAAGTACTGACTTTTTTTCATCCTTAAAACTATAAAAGTAAATATAAACAGCAATTAACATTATAATATAAACAAAGTTAAATTCAACTGATAAAACAGCTGCTATTGTAACAGCAAGCATTAAAATTGAATTTCCCTCGACATAACAATATGTGCATAAAACTACTATTGCAAAAGGAAATATTTCATCAATAATATTTAATCTTGCAATGAAAAAACACACCAAAAAAATAAACCAATTTTCTTTGATGTGCATTAATTCAGTTTTAAAAATACTTCCAAAGATATTTAAAGAATAATTTTTATCATTAGTTTTTCCAATCATGATATCCACCCCTTATAGATATGGTAGCAGAATCAGATTGTAAAATGCTGTCAAACTATGCGATAACTCAATTAGTTTTCCAGGTCTTCTTCAAATCCTATACCCTGTATCAATTTATTGTCATTCTTATTTTTATCAATATATATTACTTCATTTGGTTTAACCATTTTATATTGATTTCTGGCTATTTTTTCAACAAGCTCCAGCAACTTCTCCTCATTGTTCATTTTTTCAACATCCACTTGAAGCTCCTGCACTTCTTTCTCAATTTCAGCCTTTTCAGTCTTCTTTTTGTCTATTTCATCATTTAGTTCATTTAACATCTGGTGTTGAGTAAAAGCTGTATATGCAAAATATAGTACAAATACTGAAAACAATAAATTTACAATATTTAATTTTCTCTTTTTCTTTTTTGGAGCTATAAGCTTTTCATATCTTCTCTGATCTTTTATCTCTTTTTCTTGTTTCCTAAAGTCATCATTGTTTATTTTTCTCTTTAGTTCTATTATTTTTGGATCTTCCATTGAATTGCTTTTGCTCCTTTCTTCTTTTGTTTAAACGTTTTAATTGTTTCTTTTTATTATATACCATTTTTCGGTTTTTTGAAACTTTTTTTAGCCTGAATTTAATAAATTTATATCTCTTTTTCGCCTTAATTCTTGCTGATTCGCATTTAAGCTTTACCGGATAAAGCTTTATTTTAACTTGTTTAGCAATAAATTTTAAAGGCCCAATCAACAAATCAATTATCTTTTTAATAAAATTCAAAATTGAATTCACAATAAAAATAAGCAGTCTTAATATATATCGGCTTATTCCGTAAAAATATAACAGTGCTCCTAATATAAATCCTATAAGTATAAATAACCTAACATTGCCATAGCTTAAATCAAATAATATCTGAACACCTATGTAAATACTTATAATCCAATAAACAATATCACCTATTGCGGTACCGGTACTGCCCAGCTTAATATAGTGCCTGAAGAGTCTGTAGATGTCCCATATGGAGCCAAGGAGCATCCCTCCCATGATTGCAACTGCAATCATGTATTCTTGAGAGTAAGGTAAATAATCCATTGTATCCCCTATTTAAATAATTTCTTTACCAAGCTTACTTTTTCTCTTTGCCCTTCATATTCGGAAAACACAAGAGAATTAATAACTCCTTTTACTATAAGCCTTCCTTCATCAACATTTAATTTGCTTATATTCAGTTTCTCACCCTTAATGGTGAGCTTCCCCTTGTTTGTGAGCAAAACTACAGTCCCATCATTGAAGTTATCTACATTTTCAACTCCTGTTACATTTAACACTTCCTTATTTTCAAGCAACAAGCTTTGTACATTTTTTTCATCCATTTACAATCCCCCTGTATGAAGCTACAATATTTATTAATAAAGTATATGAATGACGCTAAAAAATATGATTACAATGTATATTGGGCGGACAGAGTCCGCCCTGAATTAATTGTGAATTTTATGCTTTTCCTTGTAAATTTCCTTTGCAAGCCTGCCATTTAACATACTCTTTTTAAGAGACTTAACACTTTGTCTTGTATGAATAATTCTCCCTGAGCTAAGCTGTATGACTGCACGGCCATCCTTTTGAATCACTTGCTCAATTGCATTTAAATCGATAAATCCATATGCAGCATCATGTTTAAACATGGGTTCTCTTACATTCACATATATAAAGACTAAATTTTCATTAATAGCTATAGGCACCTTGTTTATTATTCCCAGTTCATTTCCATAATTTGTTCTGTTGTAATATAGACTTATATTGTAATAATCCGCCAACTTTTTAATACAAGTTTCAATTGTTGCATTTTGTATATAAGAAGCATCTGCTGTCATAATTTCGGTACAGTTTCCTTTATCTTTGACGTAAACGGGCAGCATTGCCTCGATCTCGTTGAATTTTATGGTATTTTTCATATAGCACAAACCCTTTTTTATAAATTTCCATTGATATTCTTATATATTTGGTTTTCACCGACTTCAATCAGAATAGACGCGTTTCCATTCTCTTTTCCTGATTATACTTATAATTAATTTATTTATATAATTTAATAAAATCATAAAAAAGAGGGCGCATCATGGATTCTGATATTAACTATATTATTCAAGAGTCGTTAAATGGGGACAAGAATTACCAGGAAATTTTACTTGAAAGATTAAATCCCTTAATTTACAGGAATATTTATAAATATTACAACTATGGAGACCCCATAATTCAAGATCTTGTTCAAGAAGGATATGTTTTAATACTTCAAGCTCTTAAGACATTCGATAAAAGCAGAGGAGTGCATTTTCTTTACTATATAAAAACTAAGATTATTTTCTTTTACAAAAATCACTACAAAAATAATCACACACTTACAAAAGAGATACATCTTACTGAATATATGGATCAAATTAATATTAAGCATAATCAAATAGAAAATAACAGCTGCACACTGGAAAATGTAATAAAAAAAGAATTCATTGAAGAACTATTGACTAACATCAATAAACTTAAGCTAAAGGAACAGGATATCATTTGTCTTTATTATTATGATAATAAATCTTTAAAAGAAATATCAGAAACACTAAAAATACCTTACAGAACAGTTATAGGCAAAAAGAAAACAGCTTTAAAAAAATTAAAGAAGCTTTTTAGGGGGTGACATGATGGAAAATATAATAACTATTATTGGAAACTTCGGCTTCCCGATTGCAGTAGCTGCATATCTGCTGGTACGAATTGAATCTAAGCTTACTCAATTGACTGATTCAATTCATGAACTCACTACTGTTATAAAAAGCATGAAATAGATTATTTATTATTGCAGTTACTTAAGATTAAAAAATTACAAGTATAGGGAATAAGAATCACATAAATTTATGAGTCTCTTATTCCTTTTATTTATACATTATTATATTAATTATGCTTTTAAAAATCCCAATTTTATGTTAAAATTTAAAATACAAATATATTATTTTTATAAAATATTATTATATTAGGAGACATTAAATGAAAACTCGGGAATTTAAATCAGTATTTATATTGTTGCTTACAGCAGCAATCTGGGGATTTGCATTTGTAGCTCAGAGATTAGGAATGCAGCATGTAGGTGCTTTTACTTTTAATGGAGTACGATTTGCATTAGGAAGTCTATCACTGCTGCCTGTAATTTATTTTTTCAACAGAAAACCAAAGACTGAAAATTCTGACAATTCAGCTGATGATTTTCAAGAAGCTGATTTAAAAACAACGGTAAAGTCTGGTTTGCTTGCTGGCAGTGTATTGTTTATTGCAGCTTCTCTTCAACAGGTAGGACTCATTTATACTACTGCTGGAAAGGCAGGTTTTATTACAAGTTTATACATAGTGCTTGTGCCGATATTAGGAATATTTCTAAAGCAAAAAACACATTTTACTACTTGGATAGGAGCATTGACTGCAGTTGTCGGCTTATATTTTTTGAGTATCAATGAAAGTCTAACAATTGAATTCGGCGATTTTTTAGAAATAATCGGAGCATTTTTCTGGGCTGCTCACATTCAACTTATTGATAGATTCGTAAAAAATGTTGATGCGTTAAAACTTTCAAGTATTCAGTTTGCTGCATGTTCTGTTTTAAGCTTAATTGTAGCAGTATTATTTGAAGACATCAGTATAAGCGGACTATCAAGCGCACTTGTTCCAATTTTATATGGGGGTATAATGTCAGCTGGAGTTGCATATACTCTTCAGGCTGTAGGCCAAAAATATGCCAAGCCTTCTCATGCTGCAATTGCATTAAGCATGGAATCAGTGTTTGCAGCAATAGGTGGAGCATTGCTTCTTGCGGAAAGACTACCAGCCAGAGGTTATGCCGGTTGCGCCTTAATGCTTTTAGGTATGCTCATTGCCCAAGCTGAGAATATTAAAAAATAATTTATACTGTAAATGAAAAAAAACTATTATCATTTAAGATTAATAGTTTTTTTTCAGGTAAATATTCAACTTGGAGGAACTTCCAAGAATAAATTAAACGAAAAAACTCTGAAGGGTACGCCAACAGAGCTAATACAACTTACGTATTCGCAATTTTGGTAACCCGGCTACCTTGGTTTAACCGTCAGGCCCGTGGCTTTGCGTCATCGGATTTCTCCGAGTTTGCCTTTATCAGTTCGCAAATTTATTCTATATATAATTGTAATAAATAGTTATTAATTTGTCAAATGCAATATCTCAATCTAGATATAAGGGATTTGCTCGTTGTAACCCGACGACCTAAAGAGGAGGTGGGGAACATCATATCATCAACAACTTTCCAATAAACTATATGATTATTATAACATGATTTATTTTCAAATATAACTATTTCAAATAAATAAATGTCATTCTGGTATTATGTCGTACAGAATGACATTTATTTTAATTTAGTAATTAAACATATCCGTTTTTTTTATCTAAAGCTTCGTCCCTGATTTCTTTCCTCATTCCTTTTATTGCATTTTCTCTTCTTTCGTTTTTAGCTTGCAATTCACTTTTTTGTTTTGTGTCTACTGAATTTTCAATCATATCTTCAGTTTCTCTAAAATTTGCAATAGTATGATCAATGTTGTTTTGAATTCTGTCTACATTATCTCTTCTATCATCTGGCTTTGGTCTGTTCAAAACTCTTCACCTCTCGTTTAAAATTGAGAATTATCTCTTATTTATTATTTCAAGGTGAAGTTCTATTATTTATAGCAAATAATTCATTATATTATATAAATTTATA
>JAQSYS010000059.1 GCA_029256005.1 Sedimentibacter sp. | reverse complement strand
TCAACATTTTCTCTAATGATATTTTTTACCTGACTTTTCATGAACATATCATCATCATAATATTCCTTGATTATTTTGTCAGTGGTCTGTGTAATAATTTTAACCTTTTCTTTGTCTGGTTTTTCTTCCTTGCATTCAAGAAGATGTTTAGAGATATAGTAACAAGGCTCATTGTAGACCTGACATTTTTTTTCTTTTACAAACACTTCAAGCGTATTTATATCCACAAATATAAACTCATCGATTCTTTGGGAGGCTGCTGGCAGAGCACATGGTTGCTCAATGATAATATTTTTAGTTGACTCTTCTTGTTTTGTAAAATGAATATATCCTTTTTTATAATTGAGCTTTAGAATAATCATGTAATCCTTGTTAAAAACATTTGCTTGTACAAATAACAAATCACATGGTTTAACATCAGGATTTTCTGAAATTAATTTATAGAAAAATTCAGAAACTTCATTTGAGAATTTAATAAAATCATCATTGACTTTAAATTCATTTATTAGTTTTATGAACAAACCGCCATGATTGATGAATTTAGTCTTTTTTAAATCTGAATCATTATAGCACTTTATAATATGTTTTTCAGTGTATTCTCTCATTTCTTCGTTAAAAGACATTAGATTTTCAGACAATACAGGTATTCCCAAGCTTGTGTCCAGTATATGAAGTATTGCTTTTGATATTGAAACGCTCATTTTTACCTCTTATATTTTAGTTTTATTATACAATTATACAGCATGACTTGGTTTTTTGCTAATAAAAAAATACCGTCTACTTCATAATGAATAAACGGTATTTTGAATTATCAGTATAAAAACAAATCCATTAAAATTTCATCATAGAAATTGCCGTCGATATTGAAGAAATTTTTATGTACTCCCACTTTTATGAAACCGCATTTTTCATAAAGTTTTATAGCATTTTCATTTACATGTCTAACACCTAATGTGATGTTTCTTGTAATACCGCTATTTTTAGCAAATGTTATGAGCTGATTCATTTGTGCGTTTCCAATTCCCATGTGCCAATATTCTTTTTTAACTGAAATTGATATCTCGCTGTTGTGAGCAATTCTAGCCCTATTTGAGGCGCTTATTTGAGAAACACTCACAATATTGTCATCAATGAATCCTAAAAGCATTAAAGTATTTGGATCTTCCTTTGCATTTTTCAAGTATTCTCTTTCCTGATCCACGTTTAGGCGAAAGTTGCCTTTTCCAAATAATAGATTGTCGCTTTCTCCGCCAATAATATTCAGATACTCAATCATTTTTTCAGCATCTTTTTCTTCTGCATTCCTTTGTACTAAATCCTTGCCGTTCTTTAAATTTACCAAGTTATAATGTATTGCCATTATTTATCCTCCTTTATTTTTTATATACTACTTCAAATTTCTCACAAACTACCAACATGTCCTCACTTGGTGTCTTTCCGATTTCCTGCATTTCTCTCGAAAAATAATCCCAGTGACATCTTCTCCAGTAATTGAGTGATTTGTCTCCTTCGCCTTCTGTTGCAGCAAATTTTTCGGTAACATCCTTGTAAGGAACTATGTCCACGTTTGTTGTTTTAATGATACACTGAGCAACACCATCCCAATTAATGATGATGCTTAAATTCCCGACAGTAGGTATCTCATCGCCATCATTTTCATAAGAAAGATATAGCGAAGCCGTTGCCTTTTTAGTACCTTGTAATACCAATTCTGCCAGTTCATTAGCATCCTGTTCGTTGTCACAGAAATGCCAAGAGCTGTAATTCAAGTTAGTGGTTTCTTGATTTTCTCCTATTGATTCAAGATAACCTCTCCACATTTGTTGCACTGATTCATGTTCCATATTACTTCTCCTTTATTTCATATTACTCCGCTCTCAAGTATAGAAAATCCCTTTTCTTCGCAGTTAATTTCAGCCATTGCTCCATAAGGCAATACAATCATAGGCTGAGTATGTCCAAAGTTCATGTTGTACAAAACAGGAAGATTTCCTAAACTAAATTCATTTAAAACTTTTTTAATTACATTCTTATATTCTTCATAAAACTTATTATCATATGGCTTACCCCAAATAATTCCATTAATCTTATTTAATATACCTTGGGTTCCATAGTTTCTTAGCCAGTATTCAACATACCTAGGATCAGGCATATCTTCAGATGTTTCAATAAACATTATTGTATCATCCCAATCACTATCTTTAGGCCATAGAGTGGTTTGTTTTGCCATTTCCAGGACTTCTATACATCCTCCTATTAAATGACCTTGAACTTTCCCCTTACCCTGCAAAAGTTCATAACCAGTGTTATTTGACATTTTTCTTCTTATATGTTTGTTTTCTATGAGCCATGGCAGGTACTCGCTTGTCCAGTATTCAGAGCTTTTAATGTCTCCTATTGTTTCATTGCTAAACAAAGTCTTATTTATATGTTTTAATGTGTAATCATGCATCTCGATATTTTCAGCGAATTCATTTAGCACTGATGCTCCGTAAAATGATGATACCCCAGCTTTAAGGCAAATCAAGTGAGTTATGGTTGTATCAGAATATCCGATAAATACTTTGGGGTTATCCTTAATTACATCAAAATCAATGTATGGAAGCATTCTTATGCTTTCTTCTCCACCTATGCATGAGAAAATTCCTTTAATTGACTTATCTACAAAGGCAGCCATTAAATCCTCAGCTCTTTTCTTAGGATTATTATAAATATATTCTGACCCCATCAGGGCACTTGGCATTTCAACCACTTCTAGACCGAATAGATTCTCTAAACGTTCCTTGCCTTGGTAATATCTCCATAAGATTTCTTCATCACCTGCACCGCCCCAAGATAAGCTAACGGTTGCAACCTTACTACCTTTATTTAATTTTTTTGGTTTTATTAATTCTAAAGACATGTTATCACCCCTTATTATACAGCTCCAACAGGTGCTGCATATATTACAAACTCTTCTTTTCCATCAAGCTTAAGCAAATTATCTGCTATTTCTTGATTGAAGGCTGCAATGGCACATGTTCCACAGCCTATAGCACCACAGCTTAAATATAAATTCTGCATTACATGGCCAGCATCAATTAACATTACTTTATGTGATTCAGTGAGATATCTCCATTCGCTTCTATATGGAACTGCACTGTAATAAAAAACTACAGCAGATTTTGCTGCAAATTTTTGTTCGCACAGACTATCAGAAATTATATTTTCCATGTTATCAACCTTAGCAATAAATTCTATTGAATGTTCCATAGGGAGGTAATGATAAATTCCTTTTTCTAACCCTTCAACATTTAGTACCGCCAGATATGTCTCAAATGAATGTCTAGCTCCTCCTGATGGCACTGGTCTAATAGTTGCATAATTATTTCCACGAATTTCTTTAATACCCTGAGTAGTCCACAATAGGAATGATAGTTGGTCAAGAGATATGCTTTCATTTTTATAAACCCTATGACTTTTTCTTTGCTGTATTAATGTTAAATAATCTGTTTCTCTAATCACTGAAGAAAAATCCATAGTTAATTTAGTTATGTTATTGCTAGAAGCTGCCTTTGTCAAAGGTGGCTGTGGAAGCTGCTTTTGCTGGTCTGATTCAAATTCGTCATCTGCAAAGGCGCTTTTCATAAATAGTCTGTTAGATTGTATTTTGTTTTTCATATATTGATTATCTTCCATAAAATTCCTCGCTTATTTATTTTTTGTATTTAAACTCATTTTTTTCACATTCATTATATTGCCATTATTAGCAACACCAAGACTATCGTTGAATTTATACCCCAACTCAGTCTCTGCATAGTTATATAAAATTCAGTTGGTTTTGGGTCTTCAACTTCGAAAGAATGTCTAAGTTCAAAGAAAAACAAAGGATATTTAAAATCAATGAATGTAAAAAAAATCAATATCACAGCAGCAAGTAACATTGCTCCATTACCCCTAATTGTTTCATTTTCATGAAGAGCAAAATGTACTATGCTTATAAGTGGTATCCTGTAATTATTATCATATATTACTTCATTATTACCATTTGATACTGAAAAAGTCAATCCTTCAATTATAGGTTCATTGTTCATATCATATAAAAACATACTTCCCTGATAATATTTACCTGTAAAAATTACATTAGTATTTTCATTCTTTATTTCCACATTTCCAAGAAAATATTCTTCTTCATCACTGAAATTAACGGTATAATGTTCATAAATATTATTAGGAAGATTAAAGATTACTTCTGCCGAGCTCTCTCTTTTAACATTTGCCCATCCTTTGACAGTAATTTGAATATCTCCTTTTTTACTTTTTCCAATATACTGAGTTTCATTTGATAAGTTAACTTTTTTCAAAAATGAATCATCGTAGTACACACCAGTACTAAAAAATAACTTTAAATATAAAAAAATTACGACTATTAACAGTACAAAAAATAATCTTTTTATTAATATGTTCTGTTTAAGCTGCTTGATTTTTTCAAAAGTCAATGCACTTTCCCCCCAATTATACTTTTTCCGTTTTTATCAACTATTTTCATACTAGGATGAGATTTGCCCTCTGTAGAAACATAAAAAATATAATTTTCTGTAATACCAATACCCTGTTCGTCTAGATAGTTATCACCATCTAAAGTCACTACATTGCTCCCGTCAACATTCATTCTATATAAGCCCTTAAATCCCCAATATGAACTATCAGGGTCTTTAATAGTATAAAATATGTATTTTTCATCTTTTACGAATTTCAATATTTGTTCGTTTGATAATTTTTCTTGTGTTTTATTTTCTAAATCAAATCGGTTTAGTCTATCTTCAACATCATCTATATAATAAATATAGTCTTCATCAACAATCATACTTCTTGTTTTAATGTTAGATATAAATTGTTGGCCGGTTTCATTTAAATTCATAGACTCTAAATATGTATTTTCCTTATCTTCATAACTATAATAAATTGTTTCGTTATAAACTGCCATATCATCAATTTCTTCTTTTTCACTTAGAAATTGTTTATTCTGTCCATTCACATCAATTTTGCATATTTTACTATCATCACTTAAACTAATGAAATAAATCCAATTACCCACAACCTGCATGTGCATAGAATATCCATTGTAAATCGTTTCAATATTTGTTCCATCTGTACGTACTCTTCTAATTTTCTTACCTTCCCTAAAAAATATCCACTCATCAACTACATTTATTGTATCCTTGCCATTATTAACTGGCTGTTCTACTAAAAGTGTCTCCTTTTCAAGATTTTTATCTGATTTATATAGCATAAAGTCTTTTGCATAATAAATCGCTTCATCTGTTTCTGCTGCCAAACCATAATTGTTAATATTACCTTCATTGTTGCCTATTACAAATTCATCAACAATTTTTATTTGTTCAGTTATTGAAATAGGAGGTTCGTAGTTAATAGCTTTTATTACTATGTATATAGCAGCAATTGTAATAATTATAGGCAATATTATTGTCTTTGTGTAATAATGCAGGTAATCTTTAAACGCGTGCTTTATTCTGTTTTCATCTAGATAGTTTCCTATTAATGACAGGCATTCATGAACTTGTGTTTTACTGACCTTTTCAAAAACTAATCTATTGTTTGCAAGTGTTATATCTGATTCACCTTCAAGACTATTTTTGAATTGGTTAATAATATCTAAAATATCATTTTCTTTTTCTTTTATAAGTTTTTTATCAATACCTTTAAAATTATAAAACTTATTTTTTCGCAATAATGTTGCAATTATAACTATCAAAACTAAAATCAGAATTACTGGTTCATTTATTAAATCATTAAAATTATCTATAGCATCCATAATAATAAAACAATATATAGCAATGGATATTATATTGTAATTAATTTCAGGTATAAAGTTTTTATATTTAATATCCATTACTATCAGAAATATTATATAAGCAATCAAAATTATTGCAATTTTTAATATTATTCCATTCATATTATCCCCCTAATATTTCCAAATCTCTTTACTATGAATTTCCCCGTCTTCATATTAAACTTCAATGACTAATTTGTTAAAAACCCCTTTTAAGAGGTTATTCTTTAGATTTCATATGAACAAATATTTGTAATATGCAATAAACTCTCTTACCAAAGAGTAGATATCTCTTAACTCAAAATAGTCTGCATGAGCTGACTGAACATTTTCAATGTCCATCTTTTTAAATGCTAGCTTTGTTCTAGATATATGATAAAACTGTGTAATAATGGTTATACTGTCAAAGTTCATAGTATTCATAATAGATTTTGCATTCTGTGCTGTCATTAGAGAATTATAGCCCACACTATCCACTAATATTTTATCTTCTTGAATTCCTTTTTCTACTAAATAAATCTTCATTACTTCAGCTTCATCATAACCTTCTTTTCCAATTCCTCCACTAACAATAATGTGTTCAAAATAACCTTTCTCATATAATTCAATTGTCTTATTTAATCTTCCTTTTAATCTCTCAGATGGTTCACCGCTTAATTCTACCTTATTCCCTAATACTACTGCTACATCAGAAAAATCTAATTCATCTTTTAATCCATCAAAAGTGACAATTAAAATATGAGCTATAAACCATATAAAAAATATACTTACAAAAACAATTACTCTTTTATATTTTTGTGTCTTCATAGCATCCTCTATTTTATTATTGCAACTTATCTGCTACTAAACTTAATCGCCAGATTTGATAAAATCTTGAATACTGCTTTGATGTTAAGATAAACCTAGTACTTTCTGCCTCGAATAAATGACCAGAACCAAGCTGTTCTTTGAATTTAACATCATATTCTTTTTCAATAAATTTAAACAGTTCATCTTTATTATCAGTCTTTGTCAAATATACAGTTGGATTCTTGCCTATTACAACATATGTATTATCATCATTTAATTTAAGCATACCATTAATTATGGGCAGAGGATTGCCCTCTTGGAATATAACATCCTTATACATGGCAGTTGCTGAGATGCATATTAATAACATCAATAATATTATATATTTCTTTATTATTTTCATATATCAACCCAATACATAATTGTAAAAAGCTCCGTCCTCAATATTTTTCTTTGCTAATTTGATAAAATGACTGTCCTACTGTTGTTGTGCCAATCTAATTTATATCCAAATGCCTCCATGACAGCTCTAAGAGGAATATATGTCCTGTTGTCTTTTAATATTGCTTCTGTATCAATTTCAATTTCCTGTTCATTAACATATATAACATTCCTATCTACTGGTACCTTTACAATAATATTACCTTTTACTGCTGTTACAACACGTTTAATATTATCATAGTCGACCTCAGCCCCTATTGCTTCTAATGGCTTTCTAAGCGGAATCATTGTCCTGTCATCATTATTTATAAATGGTACTCCATAGCCTTCATCCTCTATAAACACTAATTCATTATTTTCTAGAACAACAGTTACAAATTTACTTAATTCATCCTTTGATAAGTTTTTAGTTCTTTTGAGGAGATTATCAATCATTGAAACTATGCTATATTCGTCATTGGTGTCTTCATTGACATCAAACAGCATTACTCCTCCAGCCTTTGATAGTGCTATTTTTGTCTTTTCCCTAAATGTATTCATTCCATTGTAATATGATTCCAATGGTGTAGTTGGAGCGTAATCCACAAAGGCATATTCCGGATTTAAAGCAACTAAATGTCTGTATTGCATCCAGCTAGGTCGAGAATAAAGAGGCATGCCAATAGCAATATCTTCAGCAGGAACTCCCCTGTTCAACCAGTAATCTATGGACGTTTCAGTAAACCAAACAGGGCTGTGATCAGTATCATTAATATCATATGCCATTACATTTATAAAGCTGAAGCAATCAAGGCATTTTTGTGTCAATACCATTGATGGCTCTGGTCCTGCTGTCTTTGCCCATGCACCGTTAAGAGCTGCTGTCAGCTCCTTATTTTTAAGTTTTAATGCTTCGCTTAATTCAACAACAAGCTTCTCATAATTTGCAATTGAATCTTTGTTTGGATGCTCCCAATCAACCTCAACGCCGTCTAAATTATATTCATCTACGAAAGCGCAGATATTTTCAATCAATAGTTTTCTTGTTTCATCAGATGCAGCAACCTCTTCAAAAACAGGCTGAAGCGGAACTCCCTCATATGACCACCCACCGACAGCTATAAAAACTTTCGCGCCATCATTGTGAGCTTGAACTACAAGCTCTTTCAATTGTTCTGGCTTATTAAATTCAACCAGAGAACCATCTCTTTGTGGTATTAAAAAAGCATAAATTACGTGAGTTAATTTATCTGTCTGCAAATTTTCCAAGGGTTCATTAAACAAATCCCCTGAATAATAACCAATTACCTTAAATTCTCCTTTGTTTTCCTGTTCTATGTATTCCGTTGCAAATGCTGTTATTGATAAAACAGTAATTAGCAAACCAGTTAATATAAAAAATAATAACTTTTTTATTTTCATATATTCCTCCCGTTTATTCAACCTTATCATCTTGATTTTGTTTATATTTATCAAACTTCACAAGTGCATTGTATGTTCCTGCTTCTACAGCGTTTCTGATTATTCCGTAGAAAAGAAATAAAACAAGCCC
>JAQSYS010000058.1 GCA_029256005.1 Sedimentibacter sp. | reverse complement strand
TAAATCTCCTAAATCATGACCTGAAATTAATATACCAGGATTCTTTCCTACACCTATATTAACTTTTGTAATTTCAGGATTACCGTAAGTTGTAGTATTGGCTTTATCTAACAGTGCCATACCATTAACTCCAAATTTTCCTGTTTCTAATGTTAAGGCAACAAGTTCATCGGCTCCCAATGTATCATTCAATAATTTCGCCAATGTGCTTTGCATAAATGCACTTACATCTTTGTCATCAAAGCCTAAAACATTAGCATGCTTCATGTAAGCTGATAATCCTTTTAATCCGTATGTGATAAGCTCTCTCAAGCTTCTTATGTCTTCATTTTCAGTTGCTAATACGCCAACTGTCTTTGCTTTATCTTCAAATTCTTCATTAGTATCTGCTGTCCATAATGCTGCTTGTGACAAATCTTTTTTGTTTGCTAACTGGTTTAGTAAATCTGCCTTCACTTTAAGTGTCATTTTAATTCTGTCATAGAAAACATCATTGTCAAAGTTTGCATTTGTAATTGTAGTGAATAAATTTAAAGTAATTAAGTTGTCAACATCAGCTGAAACTTCTTTTTCTTCATTTCTTAATTTTGTTGTAACTTCAGATAATCCTTTTGATGTATAAATCAATAAATCTTGTAATCTGGCTGTATCCGGTTGTTTACCACAAACTCCTACCTTAGTGCAGCCTGTGCAGCCTGCTGTCTCTTGACATTGATAACAAAACATAGCATTTTCCATTAAATCTTTCCTCCAAATTTTTTAATTTATATTATTTTTATTGTTTGCTCTTTATGTTTACATGATAAAGCAAAAATTTTATTATTTCTGTAACAAATGTTACAAATAATATTTTTTTAAATTATTTAAAAGTCAATTTAAATATACCCGAGCAAACCTAAAATAAACATTTTATATTTAAGCATAATAATGTTCCATTGACAGCATATAATAATTAATGTATTGTTTTAAGTGAAAAACAATAAATATTTTATTAGTGGAGGCAGTATGGATTTTAAATATGAAAAAGACAGAATATATATTGAAAATGAAAAAGGTGAATGTATAGCAGAGGTTACATTTCCCGAGGTCTCTGAAAACAAAGTTAATATAAATCATACATATGTAGACAGATGTTTAAGGGGTCAAGGTGTTGCTGATAAACTTCTTACAACATTAGCACAAGATTTAAAGAAAAATAATAAACAAGCAGTTGCTTCATGTTCTTATGCAGTTGATTGGTTTGAAAAGCATCCGGAATATAAAGATGTATATAAATAGATACTTTTCTAAAAAAACTCTTTACAACTAAAACAATATATGTTATCTTATGTAAAAGCAAATTATACAAATAAGGCAACGACAAGAAATAGTAGGTATATGTTTTTTTTATCAGAGAGTGCATGGTTGGTGAGAATGCATAAAAAACTATATTGAACACATCTTCGAGCTGATTGATGAACCCTTTTAGGCAGTAGTTTAATTCGGTAAGGCACCCGTTACAGTGCAAAAGTATGTTAGTACTTTATGAGTTTGATGTCGTGAGGCATCAAAAAATTGAGGTGGAACCACGTGATTAATACTCTCGTCCTCTAGCGTAGCTAGATGACGGGAGTTTTTTATTTTTAAAAAATTAAAGAGAGAAAGAGGAGAAAAAAATGAAAAAATTTATGTCAATCAAATTAGTAGCATTATTACTTTTAACATTAACATTATTAATAGGATGCTCCAACAATGAACCTGCTACATCAAAAACACCGGAAGAGAAAAAAACAACTTATGTTATGGGACTTGACGATACATTTGCACCTATGGGCTTTAGAGATGAAAAGGGTCAACTTATCGGATTTGATATTGACTTAGCAAATGAAGTTTCAAAAAGGTTAGGAATAACCATTGAATTTCAACCTATTGACTGGTCAATGAAGGAAACTGAATTAAATGCAGGCAACATAGATTTCATTTGGAACGGTTATACAATAACTGCGGAGAGACAGGAGAAAGTTGCTTTTTCTAAACCTTACCTTGAAAACAGTCAAATTATAGTTGTATTAGCAAATTCTGATGTTTCAAAAAAGGCTGATTTGGCTGGTAAAAATGTAGCCGTTCAAGCAGAATCAAGCGCACTGGACGCAATAAATGCAGAACCTGAATTTGTTAAATCCATAAATGAATTAGTTGAATTTTCTACTAATAATGAAGCTTTCATGGACTTGGAAGCCGCAAGATCTAATGCATTAGTGGTTGATGAAGTATTGGCGAGATTTTATATGAGACAAAACGGACAAGATAAATTCAAAGTTTTAGAAGAAGATTTCGGTAATGAAGAATATGGAATTGGCTTAAGAAAAGATGACTCTGAATTATTGAAAAAATTAGATGAAGCTCTCGATGAAATGAAAAAAGACGGAACATATGACGAAATATACGCAAAATGGTTTTCAGAAAACTAATTAATCAAATGATGTGAGGGATAATATGGAATCAAAAGTATTAGAAATGCTTATACCAATGACATTGGAGGGCTTAAAAACAACCCTGAGCGTTTTTGCAATTACAATTATGGCTTCTCTGCCATTGTCAGTTGCTGTTGCTAAGATTAGAATGTCTAAAAACAAATTAATTTCTACATTAATAGGAATCTACATTTATATAATGAGAGGAACTCCTTTGCTTTTACAGCTTATGTTTATATTCTTTGGTTTTTATTATGTCCCCTACATTGGATATGCTTTCAGTAGAAATCAGGCAATATTCATTGCCTTTATATTGAATTATACAGCATATTTTGCTGAGATTTTTAGAGGTGGAATAAATTCCATAGATTTTGGTCAATATGAAGCCTCTCAGGTTCTTGGACTCAGTAAATCTCATACATTTATGAAAATTATACTGCCACAGGTTATTAAAAATGTATTGCCATCCATTGGAAATGAAGTTATTACATTGGTTAAAGATACTTCGCTAGTTTACATTTTAGGAGCTAGCGACATACTTAAAGCAGCGAAATCCGTATCAAACGCATATTCAGCTTTCAGTCCATATATATTCATAGGACTGGTATATTTGGCAATAACAGCAGTGCTGACTAAGGTACTTAATAAAATAGAAGACAAATATAATTACTACAGATAGGAGAGAAACATGATACTAGAGGTAAAAAACTTAAGCAAGAGCTTTGGGAACACAGTTGTATTCGAGGATATCTCCTTTTCTGTTAATAAGGGTGAAATAGTTTGTGTTAAAGGAAAATCTGGAGAAGGCAAGACTACAATGTTAAGATGTATCAATAAACTTGAAACCCCAGACAAAGGCTCAATAAAAATAAATGAACGTTATTTGTGCAGGGAAGAAGACAACAAAATGCATTATGCATCTAAAGATGAGCTTCAGACTATAACACAGGATATAGGTCTTGTTTTCCAAAGCTTTAACTTATTTCCTCACATGACAGTAATGGAAAATTTAATAGAATCTCCTATGTTTATAAGAAAGATGCCAAAAGAGAAAATCAAACAAAGAGCTTATGAACTCATAAAACAATTAGAACTCGAAGGAAAGGAAGATAATTATCCATACCAACTTTCAGGTGGACAAAAACAAAGAGTTGCCATTGCCAGAGCCTGCATGTTGAATCCTTCAATACTTTGTTTTGATGAACCTACTTCAGCACTTGATGAAAGCACAAGAAATCAGATAACGAAAATAATACGAGATTTAGCAAAACAAGGGATTGCCATAATTATTGTAACCCATGACAATAACTTCGTTGATGAAATTGCTGAAACTGTTATAACTCTTTCAGAAGGGAACATAATCATAAGTAAAAGTAATCAACCATAATAATTATTAAAAAATATTAAAGGCTTTGTGCATCAGCACAAAGCCTTCATTAATTGTTCACTGTTCACTATTCATTGTTCAATGTTAATTGCTTCTATTACAGACATCCGTCCGAAAAATCAGGATGACATACTATCTCAATTTCTTCATCCTTAACCAGTTTTTCTATATGAACTTCTAATTCTTCAGGTGCAATGTTAGGAGCAAATCTTCCAACAACATTGCCTTCCTTATCAATCAAAAATTTTGTGAAATTCCATCTTATATCATTTTCTGCTATACCAGGAGTAAATTGTTTAACTTTTTCGTAAAACTCAATAGTTTCTTTGTTTCTGTACTCTTCTGATGTTGTTTTCAAATATTTATATAAAGGCTCTTCATTTTCACCATTTACCTCTATTTTTGAAAATTGTTTAAAATCAACCCCAAAGTTTAGTCTGCAAAATCCAACTATTTCCTCATTTGTGCCTGGTGCCTGACCAAGGAATTGATTACTTGGAAAATCTAAAATTTCTAAACCTTGATTATGGTACTTTTCAAATAATTTTTGAAGGCCATCATATTGAGGAGTAAATCCGCATCCTGTTGCCCCATTTACAACCAATAAAACCTTTCCTTTATATTCTGATAAAGACACATCTTTGTTTTCTATGTCTTTTACTGTAAAATCGTATATTTTCATTTATTCCTCCTAATATTTATTAATTAATTATATTTTATATATACCCTTAAAATACTATTTTAAGCAGAAAAATTTTTCTTTTTTCTTTCAGTATCTGTAAAATCTGGTATACTTTATATAGTATATATTTAATTTTTAGAGCATAGGAGAATTTATGAAAACTATACTAAAAAACGCAAAGATTTATGTTGAAAAAAATAATTTTCAACAAGCATTACTTATAGAAGACGGAATAATCAAGGACGTTGGAACGAATGAAAATATACTTATGAATAAATATGATAAAATATTTGATCTTAATGGTAAGACAGTTATACCTGGGTTAAACGACAGCCATTTACATTTAGTAATGGCAGGAGAAACTATTACAGCTTGCAATCTGACATCTGCAAAATCTATTGATGAAGTTATTGAACTCGGGAAAAAATTTATTAAAAACAATAGCGGTATTACTGCACTGTTTGGAAGAGGTTGGAATCAGGATTTTTTTGTACCTAGCGATGTAAGATTATTAAATCGACATGACTTGGATAAAATTTCAACAGAAATACCTGTAATATTCGAAAGGGTTTGCGGCCATGTTGTAACAGGAAATACTAAAGCTGTTGAAATGATTGGAGTAGGTGAAAATACTGTTGTAGATGGTGGAGAAATTTTAAAGGGCAGCGATGGTAAACCAAACGGCATATTTACTGAAAATGCTGTCAGTTTCCTTGAGTCTGTTCTTCCTGAAAAAAGTAATATAGACATTGAAAAAGAATTTCTTAAGGCTGCTGATTACGCTATTAGTGTAGGTGTGACTTCAGCACAGTCAAACGATGCTTTAAATAAAAATTTTAAAAAAATGTTTAATGTAATACATCATATATATGATAATAAGAAAACAAAGCTAAGATATAATCCTCAATTTAATTTTCAAGATATAAATGATTTCTATGAATTTCTTGAAACAGAACACAAGTTAGACATTTATGATGAAAAATTCCTTTCAAGAGGATCCCTTAAATTATTTAAGGATGGATCATTAGGTGCCAGAACTGCTCTTATGCTGAAAGATTACAATGATGAACCGGGCACCTTAGGTGTTTCTGCCTTAAGCGATATTCAGCTACAGGCTTTATGCAATTTAGCTGCTCAAAACGGAATAAAGATTGTAACACATGCAATTGGTGACGGAGCAATAGAAAGTGTAATCAATGCATATGAAAATGTCATGACGGATGGTAACAATGCTCTGCGTCATGGTATTGTCCATTGCCAAATTACAAGCTCTGAACAACTGAAAAGAATTGCAGATTTAAACATTGCCGTTATGTACCAACCAATATTCCTTGATTATGATATACAAATTGTTGAGTCGAGAGTTGGAAAGAAATTAGCATCCACCTCCTATGCATTCAATACTTTATATAAATCCGGAACCCCTGTAAGCTTTGGAACAGATTCACCAGTTGAAGACATTAATCCGTTTCCTAACATTTATTGTGCTGTAACAAGACAACGAATAAACGAAACCCCCGAAGGTGGTTTTATCCCTAGCGAAAAAATGAGTGTAGAGGACGCAATTGATGCATACACTATAGGGAGTGCTTATAATGAATTTAAAGAAAATATAAAAGGGAGATTAAAGTCCGGCTTTGTAGCAGATTTAGCAGTACTAGATACAGATATTTTTACAGCACCTGATAATAGAATCAAAGACATCAGAGTTGAAAAAACTATGATTGACGGAGAATTTGTTTACGAAGTATAAAGTTTTAAATCTTAATTAAGTACATCCAATAATCATATTTATTAATGGTATTTTAGGTGTACTTTTTAATTATTTACAACTAAATAATAAAAAAAATAGACGAATGAAATTTTTATCATTTGTTTATTCCGTATCAAATTACTTTAATTATCAAAGTAATTGCTTTGAAGAATCTTAACTAAATCTCCTAATTAATGAGCATTTTCGACGTTTTACTCATTAAATACTTTCGTTAATTAATTAACCTGGTATTAATAAAATGTAAGATTTCAAATTTTCATAAGTCAGAATACATGATTTTCTGTCTTTTTTGAAAACGTAATTTTCATAGTCTAACCATAAAACTTCATATATATGAACATTTTTTCATTTTCTACCATTGTGTAAAAACGTTTTACATGCTACAATAGAGAAAACGTTATATTTCGTTATTGGTTATATAACGCTTTTTAATTTAAATACATTATACGGAGGCTAATAAATGGAATCAATTATGAAGATTAACAGTTTTATTAATGGAATTGTATGGGGACCACCTATATTAATTCTAATTGTTGGTACTGGACTTTTTTTATCATTTAAAACTGGATTTTTCTCAGTAACAAAACTTGGATATGTGCTCAAAAACACTCTTTTAAAGATATTTTCTAAAAGCGACAAAGGTGAAGGTGAAGTATCTGCATTTCAGGCGGTTTCAACAGCACTTGCAGCTACTGTAGGAACAGGTAACATTGCCGGAGTTGCAACAGCTATTGCTCTTGGAGGCCCTGGTGCAATATTCTGGATGTGGTTTGCTGCATTACTTGGTATGACTACTAAATTTGCAGAAGTAGTTCTGGCTGTTCATTACAGAGAATCTACTCCTGACGGAAGATTCATGGGTGGTCCAATGTATTATATTACAAAGGGATTAAACCTACCATGGTTAGCAAAGATATTCGCATTTTTCGGTGCTCTTGCAGCATTCGGAATAGGAAACATGGTTCAAGCGAACTCAATTGCTGAAGCTCTTAATGTTACATTCGGTTTACCTAAATTAGGCGTTGGTATTTTCTGTGCAATATTTGCAGCAATCGTAGTTGTTGGTGGTATAAAAAGAATAGGTCAAGTAACTGAAATATTCGTGCCTTTCATGGCAGCTTTCTATATAATTGGTGGTATAATAATAATTATTATGAATGCTTCTCAACTTCCTGCAGCTGTCGCTTTAATTGTTAAGAGTGCTTTCACTGGACAGGCTGCTGTAGGTGGATTTGCAGGCTCAACTCTTATGATGGCAATGAGATACGGGGTTGCAAGAGGAGTATTTACAAACGAAGCTGGATTAGGTTCCGCTCCTATCGCACATGCTGCAGCAACTACTGACAGCGCTGTTCGTCAAGGTCTATGGGGTGTATTCGAAGTATGGATAGACACATTAGTAATAGCTACTATAACAGCATTAGCAATTATGGTTACAGGAGTTTGGGAAACAGGATTATCAGGAGCATCTTTAACTACAGCTGCATTTAACCAAACTATTCCGGTTTTCGGCGGATGGATAGTTGCAATAGGTCTTTTCCTGTTTGCATTCTCAACTATATTAGGATGGGAATACTACGGTGAGAGATGTGCTGAATATCTGTTTGGTTCAAAAGTTAACATGGTATATAGAGTTCTATGGATACCTTTCATAGTTATAGGTTCTGTAGGCGGATTGAATATTCTATGGGATTTAGCTGATACAATGAATGGTTTAATGGCTATTCCAAACTTAATAGGACTTATATTCTTAAGCCCAGTAGTATTTAAACTTACAAAAGAATTCTTTGCTAAAGAAAAATTAAGCAAATAGTAATATAAAAAAACTGGAGAAAAAATTCTCCAGTTTTTTTATTGTAATTATTTAATTGTTAAAATAAACTTGCCATCATATGCTTTGTCAATCTCAGTATCATCATCATACACTGTATAAATTAACTCTACATCTCCTTTGCTTTCAAACACATAATTTATATATTCTATATCTTCTATATCATAACTGTCATCAAAATCAACATCTCTAAGTTTACTTCCATCAAGTTTAATTTTTAGTGTTCCCTCTTCAGGTTCAGCGAATTTAACATAATCAAATTCTTCCATTAAATCGTCATCATTAACTTGATCTTCTAACTTTTCATAGAAGTTAATTTGGAATTCTTCATCATCATAATCAGCATTAAATCTTAAAGTAGTAATTTCCTGAACCTCACTTACAGTTATGATAACCTCACCACTGTAAACATCATCTTCTTCATTTTCAATATGATTTATACCAATATACTTAATAACTACCTTACCATCATAATCATTATATGGTAC